>CAYNXD010000034.1:0-33724 GCA_964401115.1 uncultured Candidatus Poseidoniales archaeon
TCAGCCCTCCAATCAGGCAGGGATGTGTTTTCATTTCCTCCCCTTGAAAGCCATTCAATCACACGCTCTCCTGCACGATGTGAAAATACAACAGCCTCTAGCAGTGAATTACTAGCTAATCTATTCGCTCCATGTAATCCAGTACAGGCTACTTCTCCAATAGCGTACAAACCTTCTACCATTCGTTTGCTCAAAGTGGAATGAGTCAAGTCTTGTATTTGTAAATCTCTTTGCAAAACTTCGCCCCACTCATTTACTGCAAGTCCACCTACAATGTAGTGTGCGGCAGGGGCTACAGGAATTGGATCAATTCCAAGTTCTAATCCGTCATTCATCATTTTTCTAGCAATATTCGGGAATCTTTTGGTCAGATTTTCTGAATCTAGGTGTTCCGTAATTAGTAGCACGTGTTGCCTACCACTTTTCTTCAATTCAGCATCAGTGGCGCGAGCCACAATGTCCCTAGTTGCTAGGCTACCTCTATCATCATAATGGCGCATAAATGAGAAATCGTTGGGATTTGAATCAGGGTCTTCCTTGATTGCATTACGCCATTGTACTAGGTCTTCAGAAGTCATCAAGACCGCGCCATCTCCTCTAACTGCTTCGGAAATTAAGAATGGTTCGTCTATGTTATTGATGTAAGCAGTTGGGTGAAACTGAACAAATTCCAAATCCTTGACAGCAGCACCAGCCCTTACAGCCATAGCAATCCCATCGCCTGTGGCTACTGATGGGTTGGTTGTATGCCTCCATAATTGGCCAGCTCCACCTGTGGCGAGTAGAACAGCTCTACTTGGAAGTGTAAATACTGATGCATCTGATTTTAGGCACCAAAGTCCGACAACTTTTCTCTGATCTGAATACCTATCTTCTAGAATTAAGTCAAGGGCAAGACAATCTTCGTAAATTGTCAAATATTTTTCTTCTCGACAAGCAGCAATCAGTGCCCTCTCAATTTCCGCTCCAGTGGCGTCTTTCGAGTGTAATATTCGCCTTTGTTTGTGGCCACCTTCCATAGCTAAGCTGTATGTCCCTCCAGCATTTCTGTCGAAGTTAACGCCCTCATTGACAAGATCCTCGATTCGCTCAGCTGCTTCATTAACAACCAACCTAACAATTTCCTCATTACAAAGTCCAGCGCCAGATGAAATGGTGTCTTCTACATGGGCTTCCAATGCTGAAATATCAGACGAATCGAGAACTCCTGCAATACCGCCTTGGGCATAATTAGTTGTTGAGTCCGACAGTCGCTGTTTTGTTACCAATGCAACGTTTTGTCCTGCACGTGCGCAGCGAAGGGCTACGAATAGGCCAGCAATCCCTGAGCCTACGATGGTAACATCAACCATGACAGCCCTCCGATTTGGTCTGCCTTACTCATCTGAATTGAATATTACTACGGCATTATGATTATTCTATACGAGATGGCGTTTCACTCTACTCCTTTGCACAAATCCTATCATGTCGCAGGCCTGCCTTAGTGCTGATGACGAAGGCGAAGCCGTTGATTCTCGCGGTGATTGGTGTTCTTCTTCTTTCTTTTGTGATATACAATGTTGAAGTTGGTCTATACTACTTCCAATATCCAAACGAATTGGTACATTACAAAATGGAGTTAACAGAGATTTTCAGTGGAAGTTGCGATAAAGATAGCATAAATCAAGATTTATCAGCTCATAGTAGTAGTCATTGTTTGTCTCCAATTGGGACATATCATGCTATTGATATTATAGTGGCGGGTTTGGGTTTCATTTCATCAATTTCAGCACCTCTGTTGGCTTTGAAGCAAGCAGGAAGGTTGAGGATTTCTAGTGCATGGTCGAAAAACCTAGCAAGACTTAGACTATTACTTGGGACAAGTTTGGTTTCTGTGGGTGTAGCCGACGCGATTGGAATTTTGACCGCTGAAGGTAACCAACTAAATTGGGGAGATGTTTTAGGGGTCCCGTTGCCTGCTTTTATGGTCCAAATCACTTTTATTTTACTAGGTATTTTACTAATTAAAAAGGCCACTAGGCGCCTCAAATCTAAGAAAAAGAAGAAATTTGCAGAACCATGGCAAATGGCGGGTTCTGGTGATTTCCGAGGTTCTCTCGAGAAGAGTGGTAAAGGTGGTAAGAAGAATACTGGTGTTATGACGGTTGGCGACTTGCGTTCAGCATTGTCATTGGATCAATACGAGGACATATTCCAACTAGGTACTAGTGCCGGGGATGATATGTCGGTTGGTAGGGCCTGTCACTATTGTAATGGGCAGGGTTGCTCTCAATGTGATTTCCAAGGAGAATTCTTCTAAATTATCACAATTCGGAATTCTTTACTAATTCCCAATAACTTCTATGGAACGCTTGACGGCTCCCAAATAGAGGTATTCAAACCGCGCTCTACCTTGGATGGCACCACCATCATTTATAGTCCCTTGAAAGACCCCAGCGTTTTCGTGGTCGCATTTAGCGATCCTTAAGCAGGGAGATGGGAACTTGCATTTGAAAGTAATAGAGATGGAGAACTTCAAATCATTCAAAGGAGAAGTCGTGATACCTTTTGAAACGGGTTTCACTGGAATAACTGGACCTAATGGTTCTGGTAAATCGAATTGTGGGGACGCTCTGCAATTTGTTTTGGGCGCTAAGAGTTCTAAGAGCCTTAGGGCACAAAACGTCTCTCAATTAATTTTCAATGGTGGGAACCGGGGTAAAGCAGCAAAAAGTTGCAAAGTGAATCTAATTTTTGATAACCCTAAGGATTCTTTAGGTAATCGTCGTCTGAAAGTTGATTCAGATGAAGTACACCTAACTAGAACAGTTAGATTAGGGCGAAAAGGAAATGCTAATTCAGCCTATTACCTCAATGAAAGGCCGTCATCAGCAACCGAATTTCGCCGCCTTCTAACTGGGGCAGGTGCTAGAGGGGATGGCTACAACATTGTGCTTCAAGGGGACGTCACTCACCTCGCAACTATGACTAGCAGGGCAAGAAGAAAGGTTTTGGAAGACGTAGCAGGAGTCACATCTTATGATGATGAGATACGTAAGGCCAATCGTCAGAGAGATAAAGTTGAACAATATCTTGAACAAATCACTTTGCTTGAGGATGAAATTAACAAGTCATTAAAGAGACTTGGTAAGGAGAGGGAACAAGCAGTGAAATACCGTGATTTGAAAAAATCATTGGACGAAGCACGCAGGATTTTGATGCATTCTCGTCACCGTAGTCGCTTTGAAGAGATTGAATTGGTTACTGACGAGAGGGGTGATTATATTGACCGTTTATCAGTTATCGGAGAGGAAATCAACGATTCAAATAAAGAGGAACTATCGATAGATGAGGAATTGGTAGAAATTCAGCGTCAATTAAATGAAGTTCTGGGTGATGATGGGAAGAAATTGGCTGAACAGCAACGCCGACTAGAGGTTGAAGTCGAGACACGCAAGGACAGAATAATTGAGTTGGCGAAGAACATTGAAGATGCTCAAGAGGAATCCGAAGTGCTGAATGCAGAACAGGACGAGGCCAAAGAAGCATTGGATATTCATGAACAATCTCTTGAATCTGCTCGGACAATTTTGAAAGAGGCAGAGGATGCGCTAAAGGAAGCTGCTAAAGAAGAAGATAATGCTAGAAAAGCGCTAGACTCAGGTGATAAAGCTGTACATGAACTAAACCGTGCTTTTGGTAAATCTACTGAGAACTTAGAAAAAACGCAGAAAGATGCAAATGATGCAACCTTAAAGGCAGAACTCCAGGAATTGAATGTTAACTTGGCTCACGAAAGACTTGCTGAATTTGAAACAGCCCTTGACGAGGCCAGACTTACTAGGGATGACCTGCTTCTACAAGGTGAAGAATTAGATGAGAATGCTCCTGAGCAAGATCGTACAAAATTGGCAGATGAGTTATCAAAAATACAGCGACAAGAAAGAGGTCTTCTGGATGATGTCCAAAGGGCTGAATCTCAATTAAGAGATGCAGAGATGGCATTAGTTAGGGCTAGGGGGGAACTTGAGAATTCCAGCGGTAGCAAAACAGGTATGGCCCGAGCCGTACAGGCGGTAATAGGATTGCGAGATTCGGGGGAAATCAGGGGTATTCTGGGATCAATGTCTGAACTCTGCACTCCCAAGGACAAGAGGGACGAAGAGGCCCTAGCATACGCAATGGGAGGTGGCATGAATAGCATCGTGGTGCGCGATGATGAAACCGCGGCATCGTGTATTTCTTGGCTTAGGAATAATAAAGCAGGTAGGGCGACCTTTTTGCCACTTAACAGACTTCAATCAAGACGACCAGGTGGTCGTTCTGTAATGGTTTCAAGACAACCAGGTGTTGTAGGCTTTGCTTCAGATTTGCTCGATTATGACGATTCAATAGAACTTGCTGTAATCAATGTAGTTAGGGATACACTGATTGTTGAAAATATGGACGTAGCAAGACGCCACATGGGTGGTGTAAGAATGGTTACTAGGAGCGGTTCAGTAGTTGAAGGGAGCGGCGCAATGGTGGGCGGCTCAACTCGCCACAATAGACCTCAATTCGGGGGTAAAATGGCAGGCAGTTCAGCTGTAGAAAAGGCCATCAATGAAGTAGAGAGAATTCGGCTTGTCACTGAAACCAGTCAGGCAGCACTTTCGGAACTAAGGCGAAATGAACAGACTTTACGCCAAAGAATCGCTAATATGGTGAATGATGACCATGCATTCGAAGCTAGAGCATGGAAAGAAGATTTGTCTCGTGCCGAATCAGCATTCAAAGATGCTGAAAGCAAGGTTAAAGTAGCAAACAAAAATTTAACAGACGCGAAGAAAACTCAACAAGATGCAATTGATGATGCAGAGTCTGCTAAAAATGAACATGAAGCGGCAATTGAATCTAGGGACTCTGCTTCTAATGCACTACAAGAGGGTAGTCCGGAACATCTTTCTCGCCGTCTAAGGGAATCACAAGAACAGAGAAATGAGGCAGAAAGGGCAAAACTTGCCGCTAAAGGAACACTTTCTGGCGGGGAGACTCAATCAATCCTTCTTACGAATCAAGTAAAGGATTTACAACGCAGAATAGATGAGCAGCAAACAATAGTCACCAAGGCGGAAGAACGAATTAAAGAAATGGAATCTGATATCTCTACCTTCCAAGAAGAACTTGACACTGTTTCAGAAGCCCACTCTCAGATTACCGAGGAGCATCAAGAACTTGATGACAAGAGAATTGCATTGCGAGAGGAGAGGGCGAAGTTACGAACACGTCTAGAACAGAAGAATCGTGATAGGGAATCAATGAATAAGAGAATTTCAGATTTATCATTGCAAATTGAACAGAAGAAGGTGGCCCTCAAAGAATTGGATACTGAGATGAAGGAATTGAACATCAAACCACCTTCAGAAGATGATGTATTGCCTACGGTTCAGGAAGCAGAAGCAAGTGTAAGGACACTAGAACGTAAGGTAGGAAATTTGGGTGACGTCAATATGCATGCTATCGAACAGTATGATGAGGCTCAGGACCGAAGCGGAAAACTCGGAGAAGATTCTAAGAGGCTGCGAGAGCATCGCGAGAGCCTAATTGAACTTGAGGGCCAACTTGAAACAGAGAGAAAGGACCGCCTTACAGCAGTTCTCGATATTGTTAATGAGAACTTTAGTCGAGTTTACAAGCACCTCCAACCCGGTGGTGCGGGGGAACTTCGTTTTGAGAATCCCAAGAAACCGTTCGAAGGAGGTTTGGAGATGTGGGCCAGGCCACCGGGTAAGAAGAGTGGGCTCGGGCTCTTGTCGGGTGGCGAAAAATCAATGGCTGCTCTAGCCTTGATTTTTGCAATCCAGGATTATGAGCCTTCACCGTTCTACTACTTTGATGAGGTTGATCAGAATCTAGACACCTTCAATGCTGAATACATTGCTTCACTGTGCCGCTCAAGAAGTGAGCAAGCGCAATTCATTATGGTGACTTTGAGAAAGGTTAGTCTGCAATTAGCTGATCACCACATAGGTATCACTCATGCAGGAGATGGTTGTAGCCGAAGAATAACAGATTTCGGACGTGAGCAGGCGATTGAAGTCGGTGAAGCGGCCCTTGAGGAAATGAAGGCACAGGAAAGGATGCAGGAACAAAAGAAGGATTTGGATAAATTACCATCGGTTTCTGAAATGCCAAAAGCGCCTCCAGAGATTGCTACTCCAGAAAGTCTTGGCGGTCTAGATATTGATGATCTTCTTTCAGGAGAAGTTGAAGTAGAAGATGAACCATGTGAATCGATTTCATCCCTCGCAGATCGTGCAGAAGATTCTCTTGAGGATATGAATGAGAAACTTGAGGTCGCACTCCCAATTGAGCAGGAACAAAGAGATGCACTAGATGCTCGGGACGAAGAGGAACTAGAAGATCTGGATATAGAAGGGATTACGGATGAAGTGGAGTGATTCCAATGTCCGCACTTGACTCTTTATCTCTTCGCGAAGATATTATTTCGGAAATGATAGGTCACGACGGCGCTCTCGGATTACATAAGAGCCGATATGCTGACCATATTCAGGAATTAGTTGAGATGGAGGAGGCCGAGCATCAAGCACTTAGTCACCCATTCGATAGAAGCATTGCACTTGTATTACAAATGTTTCAAGATGCATCTCTAGATCCTTGGAATATCGATTTAGGTAAGTTCATTGAATTGTTTAATCAAAGACTATCTGATGCAGAGAATGTCGATTTACCAACATGTGGTAGGCTGATTAGGATGGCTTGGCAGATATTGCATGGTCAAGCAGCTGATTTACTGGAAAGGGCCGAGAATGCAGACCAAGAAATAGATGATGAATGGGACTATGTCCCTAGTTGGCAAACAGAATTCTGTGACGACGATTTCACCTTCACTAATAGTGTTCTAGCCGGTGAAGCATCGGAAGCATTGCCATCCTTATTCGACGGCCGCATTAAGAGGGACGGCGGACGCCCTGTAACACTAGCAGAATTGCTTTCATGCCTTTCTGAAGCACATGAGGAGGCCGAAGAGAGAATATTACGAGAGGAATCTAGGGCAAAGCATGCTCTAGATGTTAAGAGTGCAATTGCTAATGTGAAAGGCAGGGTGCATCAAGAGAACCTTGAGGAAGAGATTCGTCAGACTTGGGGCGCAATTAGGGTATTATCTCCATCTGGCGAGCCAGTAACTGTGCAGGATGTAGCAAAACATCTTGAATCACTGGGAATAGATGCTGGATGGGATCCAGGGGATGCCGAGGCTGAAGGAGGGCTTGTGGGATTTGTATCCGCCCTTTTCCTTACTCATCGAGGTTATACCGATATTTGGCAAGTAGAATATCCCAATGGGGATATATTCCTTCAAGATAAATGGCCAAAAATTTCGTCTTTCGATGCAATTACCGAGCAGCTTCAAATTGGGGTGAGTGCCTGAGTGGTGCTCCAGAGCTGACTACGTTGCTAGAGGCAACTTTGTTCGGTGCGGGGCGCTCCCTACCTCAAAGTGAACTTGCAAGTCAGTTTGGAATTACTGAAACAACCATCAGGATGGCTTTGTTAGATTTGCAAAGTACGATTTCAGAGAGGGATCAAAGTGCTATTCAACTTACTGAAATTAATCGTTATTGGGTACTTGAAGTGAAACCAGAACTTGCTAATCATATTCCTCAGATTGCTCGAACTGAGATTCCAAAGAGATTACTGAAAACAGCCGCATTGATTGCATATCATCAACCTATGGCGCAGAATAAATTGGTGGAGATGGTTGGCCAGGTTACATATGAGCACGTATCTGATTTGCGTGAATTGGGATTAATTGACAAGCGAAGAGACGGTAATACGAGAAGATTGACTACGACTAGGAGATTTTCAGAATATTTTGGTTGCCCACACACTGCTACGGGTGATGTTGCTACTTGGTTCAAGAATCAGGCGAAAGAGATGGGATTAACTGGCAACCAACTGGCCGAAGCACTTTCTGGGGATGAAGATGGTCCCATTGATTCTATTGAAGAACCTCCTAATATAGTCGAAGAATTAGATGATGAAGTTAGCGCTGGTGAATATTCAGAAGAGTAGTTCGAATTATTTCGCAATACTCAAAACCTTCGTTTTTCGTCCTGTGTGAACTCTAACAACGGGTATGGTCAAGTAGTATGGTTTAGGGGGGTGGGGTTCATGGCACAAGGCCAAGTGAAGTGGTTTAACCAAAGTAAAGGGTACGGATTTATTGAGCAGGAAGATGGAGACGATTTATTCGTTCACATTTCCCAAGTAGATGGGAGAATAGAGGATGGGGATGACGTCGAATTTGAAATTGGCGAAGGTCCCAAGGGTCCTAATGCAATTAATGTTAAAAAAATCGATTGATTTTACTCATTGCGAAGTTTCGCAAGGGCCGATTCTATTGCAGTAGCGGTGATTCGCTCTCCGCTAGCTCTAACCATTTCTACAACAGTTTCCACCTCGTCATCCCTTGCTCCAGCAGTTACTGCCATATTTCTTGAGTGAAGTTTCATGTGACCTGCTTGAATGCCTACTGTTGCTAGGGCTCGGAGTGCTCCTAGGTTCTGAGCGATTCCAGCGGCAGCTATGACCTTGGCTAATTCATCTGCGGTTCTAGCTCCCATAATGGCAACATTTGCCTTCGCAGTGGGATGTACCCTCACAGCACCACCCACTAATCCTACGGCCATTGGCAGTTCAATTGAGCCGACCAAGTTACCATCCGAGTCTTTCTCCCAGTGGGTAAGTGAGCCATATTTTCGCCCATATGATGCGTAAGAATGTGCCCCGGACTCAATAGCACGCCAATCCTGGCCACAAGCCACTGCAATGGCGGATATCGCATTCATGATACCTTTGTTGTGAGTTGTGGCTCTAAAAGGGTCTGCTGCAGCAAAATGTTATGCCTGGATAATCCCGTCAATCACCTCTGATCCATCTTTAGCTCCTTCTCCACTATTTGCCATTTCTTCAGGTGTAAATGTGGCACTTACCTTGGCAAGACGGTGAATTGCGAGGTTAGAAATGATTCGCAAAATGACAGTACCACCACTGATTGATTCGATTTTCGGGGCGATAGTTTCAGCCATGGTATTGACGGCATTTGCTCCCATTGCATCCCTGCAATCTACAAGAATATGTACGATTACCATTGGCCCAGAATCTGTATCTAATACGCGCGCTTCCAAGCCCTTACAGCCACCTCCAAACTTGACCAAAATAGGGTCCACTTCGTTACATTCATCAATCAATTCTTCGGCTGCATTAAGGATAGATTCTTTTGCTGCAAAGGGGTCCTCACAATTGACAATTTGAATCTGGCCAATCATGACAGGGTCAGTATTATTTGATACAAATCCGCCTTTGGCATGGCATCGTTTTGCCATATTGCTTGCTGCGGCAACAACGGACGGTTCTTCTAGTGCAAATGGCACTAGATAATGCTCATCATCTACTATGAAATTAGTTGCAACTCCAACCGGTAATGCAAGGGTCCCAACTACGTTCTCAATTATACGGTCCGCAGAAGCCTCGGTAAGTTCTCCAGTGGCAGCAAGAGCATCAACCGCCTCCTCGTCAAGATTAGCTAGTTCTGCTATCATTTCTCGACGTTCTTTCACACTCAACTTGTAAAACCCTTTCAGGCGGCTATTTTCAACAGGCATAGACTCCCCTCAATTACACTCCCCTTGATGGCCTTTCTAAAGCATTGCTAGAACATTAATCCTGTTTAATCGATATCTAATGCTACTTATTGAAGCGTTAATGAAGCGTTAATTTTTGGGAATTAACGTATTAACGCTTTATCCGATGCGTTAATAACGCGTTAATGCGGAAAAATTATGCTGAAAAAATGCATTTAAAAATTCAAAAAACACCTTGTGGTGGTGCTTTCAACGCTTATGAACGTATCATTTTGCATACTCCCGACGCGTAAATATGTTAAAGGGACTTTGAGTTCGGCTCTATTATGCAATATAATGCGACACAAAGAATGAATCTACCAGCCCTCCGTTCAAACCCATTTGACAACAGGCCATTGAATCGCAAGCAGATGGAATTGATGGTAGGTCGTGAAGAACTGTTTCAGGCCTTGGCTAATAACATCAGATTCATTTCACCAAGGGTAGTTGCGGTGATTGGAGAAAAGGGATCTGGCAGATCTTCACTTATTCAAACCGTAGCTGCAACAACAGAACAGGTCCACACCGTTTTTTGGCCTGAAAAGAACCATGTAACAACTATTCTCCATCAGATGTATTGTGACTTGATGAATGACTTCGAAACATCGCCAGTCCATAGTGTATTAATAGACCGTTTAGAGGAAGAATTAGCAGGTAATTCGGGGCATCTTCCAGTCATTATTTTTGATCACCCACATCTATCAGGTACGGAGCTTGCAGAAGTTCTGACAAAACTTATGCCAGTACTTTCTAGAATACGTGCTTTGACTCTAGTTTCCCTCACACCAGGGCAGAAATCAGGATTCTCAGAGGAGTTACTATCTGAAATGGATGTAACACCTCCTTTGGAACCTTTTTCAAGGGAAGAAATAGTCAGTTTGATTAGTAAGAGAGTTCAGAAAGCTAGCCACTCTTCTTGGACTGCCCCAAATGCTCTAATTGACAAGGTAATGGATGAAAGTGGTGGTCACATTGGTAGGGCAATGAGATTCCTTCGAGACTTTGTTGACCATACTCGAGGGATGCCTCTTGCAGATGGTCGTAAGTTCGATATGAAATTTGTATTGAATTCTAATCCTCCTACTGAGGTAGAAGATTCAACTTTCCAAAGGGTTGTAGAGGCAGTGCCACCTATCAATGAGGTTGAAGTTGAGGTAAGTGAAGTCACAGATGTTGAACAATCAATTCCAAATAATGAAAATAATGAAATTGAATATACAGATGAAGACGAAGAAACACCATCTTTTCCATCTTTCACTGAAGCAGCAGATATCTGGACAGAATATGAAAATGGAGAAGAAATTGAAGACAGTGATTCAATTGAATCTGAAAATGAAGTTCATGAATTAGAAGAACAAGAAAATACCGAATCTGAGATTCAAATTGAAGAAAAACCTGAAGAATCTGAAACTTGGAAACAAGAATTCAGTGACACCCAAGGTGGTGCTGAAATGTTGGAAATGGACCCGAATTCAGCCCCCTCAACAGGGGGCGGGAGATTTGGGTCACTGCGTTCCCGTAACAAAGCAGCAAGAATAGGAATAGAAGCCGGAAAGAGAGGCGCGCCAGCACCTTCAACAGGACCAATGGAGGCTAGGCCAAATGAAGATGATAAGGACCCAAATCAATTACATCAAGTTGAAACAAATGATAGAAATGTTGCACTTTGGGTGCAAGAGGGTGTGGATTCCCCTCTGCCAAAGAATGAATCACGGCCCGAACCATTACCTCCTGTTAGTGAAGTGACTGAACAGCACTTTTCATCAACAGAGGACGAACATATCGAACAGGCCATAATTGATGAGACAAATCCAGAGGAGGTTCTAGCTGCAATATCAAACATGAGGAGGGTGGCCCCACCCGTTGAACCAACAGTAACTCTTGACATTAATGAACTAATGAATCTAAATGCTGGGGAGATGCTGATACTTGAGCAAGCAATTGAAAGAGAGATTTCACCCTCAGATGAATTACTTCAACAAGAGTTGCTTGTAGGTCGCCCTCGTTTATCTCAAATATTCAATGGATTGCTCAAAAATGGAATTCTAACAGTCCGGAAACAGGGGCGCAGTCGTTTATTCAGAATCAGCGCACCAGCGAAAGACCATTTGGTGAATCTCGGCTCTGGAGGTGAATAACATGGAAGGTGATTGGAGAGTTTCTTGGAGTCATCAATTAGAGGGCAAGGTAGGTGCTCTAGCTGCCCTAAAAGAAGGGGTTGCAGTAGCTTGTGGCGGGGTAGTCAGAATGATTAATGATCTAGGAGACTTTGTCTGGAAGCGTACATTCCAATTTGATGTATATCGATTGGTTAGTGATGGTTCAAACATCGCAGTATTGTCCGGGCCAGGTTTTCATCTGCTAGATTTACGTACTGGAAATCCACTTGGTGAAGGTCGTGCGGTTTCTGGCGGATTTAGAGATTGCATTCCGCGTCCCGGGGGTGGTTGGTTGTTGTCTGATAGAGGTGACCACATTCACATGTTTAATCGGGATGGTCGAGGGATTAGGAGACTCAGACCAGGTAGAATTAGGAAATTGATTGGTTGGCTCGATCGGGAACACCTAATCATAATTGATGATGATGGACATCTTCGATGCCTTCGCTTATTTGGAGAAAATAGCCAACGGATTATCGAAGAACGAAGATGGTCATGGGCAAGCCGAATGTCGAACGGAAGAATTCTAGTTCAGTCAGTAGAAGGTAGTATCTACGAAGGAGTACCGAACCCATTTGGATGGGATTCACTTGAACAATTAGTTGAAACCGGAGTCGATCCGCTCGAGTCCGTTAGGACGGGGGATGGTTGGTGGATGTTGAAGATGGACGGTTCCCTGGATAGAATCCCTCCTGAAGAAGAATCATCTTGGCCTGCGGGTGAATGCATCGCTAGCAACAACACAGACATTATGGCGACTGCTACTAGAGACGGACTTATCCGTTGGTGGGAATCTGCTAGGCTAATATCAAAACGTAGTTTGCTTCTCCGAAAAATGGTCTCGGAAGAAAGGCAACGCATCGATTGGGAGCAACGTCAGGTTGTTTTTGAAGCAGCAAGAGATGCTGAAGAGAATGGCATGCTAACACATGCAGTAGAGTTGTACGCATCTCTTGGAAGACAAGAGGATGTCAGGAGGATTTTAGCAATGAAGGAGGCTGGAGGATGAATACTGAAGTAACTGTGGATATACTAGAAAAATACCTCTTACTAACCAAGCAGGCGAAGGAAAAAGCAACCCCTCTACATAGTGAAGGAACTCAGGAGGCAACACGTCTCGCTGATATGATGCGTATGTGTGATGATTACACTTCTGATGCCGGGCATTTTATGGAGAAAGGGGATTTAGTTCGTGCTTTCGGGGCAATTAATTATGCTCATGCATGGCTGGATGCAGCAGTAAGAATTGGGCTTCTTGACGGACATGGTGATGATCAGCTTTTCACACTTCCACCATGATTATACACCCCAATTGCTAAGAACGGTGAAAGTTGGGGGCAGACGGTTCAGAACTGAATAGTGAGTGGGATGAGCAGCGGGACAAAAAAGGTGAGCATGTGACTGGATACTTGGATAGAATTGGAGCAGGTTTGATACTTTCAAATGCTGAACCATTTTCATATGATTATGTTCCAGATTTAATTGTTGGAAGAGATTCACAATTGAATCAACTAGCCGCTATTTTTCAGCAGATTGACGATCACAGTGTCTCATGCCGAGTCGCAATTACTGGAAACGTGGGTTGTGGTAAGACTGTGCTTTCGCACGTTTTTTCAAGAGATTTACAGAGGCACCTTGGTTCGAGGAGAGACTTCAAGATAGTTCATGTCAATTGTCGTAATCATCCATCCAAATCGCAAGTGTTGCAACGTATCGTAACTAGTCTCGATTCAAGGCATCCTGAGAGGGGATTTGGTAGTGGTGAGATACTACAATCAATTAGAAAGCAATTGCAGAGTAGTAGAGAACATCTTATCCTAATTCTTGACGAAGTTGATCACCTTCTTAGGGCTGATAAGGGTGATCTTCTATACCAGTTACTAAGAATTGATGAAGGGCGAGAAAGTCGAGGTACAATCTCTCTGATAATTATCAGTCAAGAACAGGTACTAGACCAACTTGAGGGGGCAGTATTATCTCGCTTCGGACGGAGTAATCACATCAGATTGGAACCATACGGTGCATCGGAATTAGAGGCAATTGCAAAACAGCGTGCAACTTTGGCCTGTAAAGAGGGGACAGTTCCCGATGGTGTGCTACGTACAATAGGTCAGCGTGCATCTGAAACTGGGGACGCTAGAGTTGCCATTGAATTACTGGAGAATTCTGTTAAACAAGCTGAGAAAGCAGGTAGGGCTGAAGTGTTGTCCGACGATGTAAGGTGGCAATCACGTGAAATAGGCCGTACTGTTGAGCCAAATGTTATTGATGATCTAAACAAACATGCGCAGATGATTCTCCTCGCACTTTGCCGTCGTCTTCGGAAAGAGGACGAGGTCACTACAGGTGATGGTGAAAAATTGTACCATGTGGTTTGTGAAGAGTATGAATTTGACCCACGTAGTCACACGACCTTTTGGAAACATCTCAAGCGTCTCGAGGCTCTGGAATTGATTGAGGCCAGAACCGATAGTCGCACCGATGGGCGTGGGAGAACGCAGTATCTTTCGATGCCAGCCGCATTACCAGGAAGTCTTGAGAAAAGACTTGAAAATGCACTTGAAAAGACTTGAGAGCGTGAATACGGCCGCCCTTACAGGGCGCAATTGCCTTATATGGGCCGCTTGTCGGCGGGACGCTGAGAAACATGGCTGTGGGAGGAGACGCTTCGTTTAAGGCGGCGGTGAATGACACCGACCCCGATAGTAAGGGCAAGTCATATTCCGTCGAAATCAAAGGTGCAAATTACAATCACTTCCTTGGAAAGAAGATTGGTGATGTGGTAGATGGGCAATTTGTTGGAGAGGGAGACCAATCACTGCTTGGATACAAACTAGAAATCACCGGTGGTTCTGATAAAACAGGGACACCAATGCGTGGTGACATTGTTGGCGGTAATCGTCAAGCAGTTTTAGTTACAAAGGGTGTTGGATACAAAGCTCACAAACTGGTAAAGAAGAAAGGAAATCTTTACCGCTATACGTACGATGGAATTCGTAAGCGCAGATATTTCCGTGGAAACACAATCACACAGGATACTAGACAGTTGAATTTGAAGGTAGTTGAAAGTGGCAAGAAGTCATTAGCAGATATTTTTACTGGAAGTAGCGAGTCTGAAGAGTCGTGATGGGTATGGAAGAGGAGAGGATTTTAACTGGCGACCAAACTTCCTCGCCAACCTGAAGTAAATATTGGATTAGTAGGTCATGTTGACCATGGTAAGACCACACTGACGCAAGCACTGTCTGGAACTTGGACTGACACACATTCTGAAGAAAGAAAGCGAGGCATATCCATTAAACTGGGTTATGCGGATACAGCATTTTACAAAACTAAGAAAGGGGAATATTACACCACTGGGAAGAAGGCCGGAGGTAAAAAGGATGACGAGAAGGAGTTATGTCGCGTAATTTCCTTTGTTGATGCACCTGGTCATGAGACTCTAATGGCGGTGATGATTAGCGGTGCTAGTATCATGGATGGTGCTTTATTACTTATTGCTGCTAACGAGGATTGCCCCCAAGCACAAACCCGAGAACACCTCATGGCGTTAGAAATTGCAGGTATAGAAAATATAGTGGTAGTTCAAAATAAAATAGATATTGTTTCTAGGGAAAGAGCAATGGAATCCTACATGGAAATTAAGGAATTTCTCAAGGGGACAATAGCAGAGGATGCTCCAATTATCCCAGTGTCAGCCCATCATGATGTCAATCTCGATATCTTAATTTCTGCAATAGAGGATCATATACCGACCCCTAAGAGAGATCCTAAGGATGCGGGGGTACTACATGTCGCCCGTTCTTTCGATATAAATCGCCCAGGATCAAGGCCACCTCAACTAAAAGGAGGAGTAATAGGTGGGAGTATAGTTAGTGGTTCTTTCAATGTTGGAGATAAGGTATGCGTGGCCCCTGGTAGAAAGATTGTACAAGGTAAGAAAGTCTCGTGGGAGCCAATTAATACAAAAATAATCAGTCTGAAAGGAGGAGGCAATGATCTTGAATCAATGCATGCAGGTGGTTTATGTGGGATGGCAACACCTCTAGATCCTAGCATTACAAAGGCCGATGAACTCTCAGGACAAGTTGTGGCCCGGGAGGGCGAATTACCCCCAATTTGGGATGAAGTTGAGCTTGATTTGACTTTACTAAAAGAGATGGTAACCGGCGGGGGAGGTTCTGCAGACCCAGTTAGGCCCCTGCAACCTAACGAGATGTTGATGGTTAACGCGGCAACTGCAACTTCTGTTGGCGTGGTATCATTTGTAAAAGGGAAAAATGCAACACTCGCTTTGAGGTTGCCAATTTGTGCTTCAAAGGGAGGGCGTATCACACTCTCTAGAAGAATTGGCGCACGTTGGCGCCTAATCGGTTATGCCACCATAAAGTGAGGTGGGATTTTGGCGAAAGTATTGGTAGATTCTTGTGGTTGGGTTGCAATAATAGAGGCAGGATTGAACATTGATCATGCAATGTCTGAAGTTGTAGGTAATTTTCAGCCAGTGTTACTAAAAAAAGTACTAAGTGAGTTGAAGGATATTGATTCAAATTCAACAAATAATCTCTTGCTAGATTTGTTGGAATCGCGTTCAGAGATCATTGATGGCCCAGAAGAGGCTAATCACCCAGATGATCAACTCGTAATTGTCGCCTCCCAACACAAATGGCCCGTACTAACCGTTGATAAGAGGCTAAAACAGAGATTAATTGAGATGGGTTGTGGATATGTGGAAGTAATGGGTGGCCAGAATCTCAGACTTGTTAATCTATAATTTCAATGAAAAATTTCTTTTGAAAAATAGTTTTCAAATGTGTCTTTAACAAGTCCTAAACCTTCAAAATTGCATAGGGGTTATATCCGCGTAAAGTGGGCCGGAGGTATGGCGCAGGTAGTATCGAACTCCCTGCGCTCGAATAAAGAACCACCAACAAATGAAATGGTTGAGATGCTAGTTAGCATTGGTGTGGACTCAAATGTTGCTAAAGTTCTCGTTGCTCTAAGCGATGGCAATATTCAAAGTAGTAGCAATTTGCAGAGAATTTGCAAACTCCGCCAGCCAGAAATTAGTATGGCAATGAACCAACTACTATCTACTGAAATGGTGACTTACGAACCACAAAAGAGCGGTGGCAGGGGGAGGCCAACTCACAGATATAGTTTGAATGGCGACTTTGCAGAAATTATCCAACCTTTCATAGTCGAGGCTGAACAACATATCAGTCAACTGGCGACTGATTTAGCCAGATTAGAATCAGTATCAAACGATTTAGCTACTGCGGCCATGTCAGATGATTTGTGACCTTTCTTCAATGGATTTCATCGAACTGATATCCTTCTTCCCACTTTCTCTCTCCCAGCACAACTTCTAACTCAAACGGAGTCAAAAGTGGCTTGGCATATCTAACTGAATCATCAATTGCAATTCTTGGGCATGCAGTGTTGACAAATGCATCAACTGGATAGAAATCAATTAATTCAGGCCCGATATGCTCTAAGGCAAGCAGGTATCCTTTTTTCCCGTGTTTCTCTAGTAATTTCTTCAATCTCAAAGCCACACCACGCCTCATTTGACCAGGTTTCTCGCCAATTAATATCCCAAAAGAGTTAGCCTTGTCTGAAGAAATTATCAAGCCGAATCTCTGCCTTAATATCCTCTCAATTTTTTCCAAGGACATTTCACTAGCATCTCCAGTATATGGATCAAGCATCGCCAATGGCTTTCCTGTATGGAGAACCAATCCGTGAGGGTGGAAATCCCCAGAACCCAAGAAAAAGTAATGACCTATGGATGTGTCATCTCCAGAATAGTTGCACCCAAGTACCTGCCCAGGAAAGGTCAACCGTTTTCCGCCAGTTGGAATTATTACATCGTACCCTTCCTCTTCCAACTTCTTTTTGTATTTTGGAAGTAGGTGTAAGTGCTGAATAGAGCCAACTAGACCGAGTTTCATGTCTGTCAATGGTGCAATTCTACCTACAGCGTCTAGAAACCTTTCCTTAGCATCATCATCTCCAATTTCATCTGGTCCTTCTGATTCTGCCAATCTTTGACTTGCAAAATTTCTGTGCTCATCAAGGAATGGGATTACAGGATCTAAATTAGGCTCACCATCATATGTTACATTTATGAATTCAGTTTCCATTCCTGAATCAATATTCATTTGGCTATGGCCCATATGAGCAACAAGATCAACGCCCATCATTTGCATTTTGTTGTGTACTAAATCACAAGCACCATAACAAGGATCGGCGGCAATAATTACCCTAGCATCACTTTGAGACTCCAAAGTATCGATCATTTCTAGGGCTTGAATTTTCAATCCTTCAGGTAGTT
The DNA here is from genome assembly GCA_964401115.1 of uncultured Candidatus Poseidoniales archaeon. Lineage (GTDB taxonomy): Archaea > Thermoplasmatota > Poseidoniia > Poseidoniales > Thalassarchaeaceae > MGIIb-Q1. The sequence goes on from CAYNXD010000034.1 coordinate 18,162, forward strand.
GTAAAGCTACTAAACGGTGGTTTCCTTCTTGTATTTTCTCAAGCAAATCATCGAGTTGAAAGTCATGTCTTTTTAGATCCATTTAATCGCCTCAATCTAGAAGGACAACTTGGTCTCCATCCATTCTCATCCTAACAATAGAACGAATAGGCCAACCAGTTTCGGCAACTAATTCACTAACAATATTGTTCTTTTCAAAGACAGCAATAACATCTTTAATTATGGCTCCAGCCTTTTCTACTGCGGTAAGCACTGCACGCAAGGTTCCTCCAGTACTAATTACGTCATCCACAACAAATACGCGTTCATTTGGTTTCACGTCGTTTATGAAAATAGTTCCTTTTGAATATCCTGTAGATTGGTCGACAGTGACTTCACCCGGCAATTCGTAAGGCCTTTTTCTTCCGATAACCAGAGGGATTCCTGTAGCAATCGAAATACAGGCAGCAAGCGGAATTCCCATAGCTTCAATTCCTAGAATCAAGTCTATATCTTCCCAATCAACCATCTCCATGACAATGTCACGTGCTTCTTCCAACATTTCCCCAGATTGTCTAGGGACGCCATCTGAAAGTGGGTGAATAAAGTAGGCATACTCTCCCTTCCAAATTACGGGTGCCTGAATTACACTTTCGCGTAATCGATTTAGGCGCTGATCGGATGATTGAAGCGAAGACATCCGTTTTCCTCAGACTAGACCTTTGAGTAATTCGTGGCCACGTTCAACAACAATGGTTGAAGGAGATGGTAACTTGCAATTGGCCTTGCGAAGTGCATCTTTTGCTGCTGAGAAATTTGCTTCATTAGTTTGGATAGTGATGATTTTCTGATTTTTCTGTACTCTTGCAGCGGTTCCGACATTCTTCCCAAAAGCGCATCGCATTCCTTGAGATACACGGTCAGCACCAGCTCCTGTTGCCTGTTTATTCTCTCGTAGAATCTGGTGTGGGTAAACTCTGATCCTTAGGGAGTAGCCTTGTGGCCCAGCAGCAGTTCGAATAGTTGCATTGACAATTATTCTAGCAGCTTCTAGGGCCGTATGTCGGATTTGACAAGCTTCATCAACTTGAAGACTAATCTCAACAGGGAACTCGCCTTTTTCACCAGCAGTTCGATTTCCCATGTGGAATTGAGTAATTCTACTGTTTGGCACCCCACCAGTGTATTCTCTGCGAGTATAGGATTGACCCTTGACCTGACGGTACATCTTTGCGGGCTTTCGTGCCATTATCATCTCTCCTGCCTTAGGCAGGGCCGGCGACCGCCCCCCCATATTTAACGCCATTCACTTCATCTAGGGCCATTCTAGCCGTGTAATACATAGCCTGTATGATGTTTGGAGTGCTTGATGGCACAGTCTCTGTCCCCTTCATGGTTGGTGACTTTGGGGGCATATATGCAAGAAGAAAGCGAGAAGCAATGGTTTTGGTTTGGTGTTTTCATTGCTTTGTTGATTGTCGGGGCATGTTGGATTGAGGCATCATTAACATTGCCAGGTGTGGGGGAAAGCCCACTTCTAACTGATGGAGAAACGATTGAGGAGGTGGTTTGGAATGATGACGGTACTGAAGCTCTAATTATTGTGGGTAGAGGAGATACTTCTCCACTTAGGCTTTCAGACTCAACTGGCTTACACAACATAGATGTTGGTGAAATGGATCCAAATTCTGTATCATCTAGTGGCTCAGGTTGGCTGGTTGCAGGTAATGATGGGGAAATTGCTATTCTAGAAGGCACAACATTATCCCCCATTGTTCTTGATTGGGGCTCAGGAACTCCTCCTGACATCATAGAAGCAGCGAGTAATGACGGTGAAAGTGGCTTCATAATATCTAAGCATGGTTCTCAGACCCTTTTGCACAGTTTTTCTGATGGTGTTGTTTCTGGAGGTAGCACGGCTCCGGTTTCTAGTACTATGATGACAGACATCCATCTTTCAAATGATGGAAAACTTGTGATTGTTACTGGATACGATACAACCCTTGGTAATCCTGCACTAGGAAGGGCTGGAGAAGTTGTGCTTCGGGTAGATTCGGTGATGGGCGATGCGCCATCACTTACTTTACTACATCACGGTGCAGGAGGGGCGATTCATACTGCATTATTTATTGATGATTCTAGTGGCTGGGGAGATGACGTTGAAATGATGTTAGCGGGTGGCTCAAGTACCATGTTATTACTGTCTGATTATTCGATTGTTGACCTTTCAGGAGTAGGAGGTTCATCTGCAGCGATAATCGATGAAAAAGGTACATTTTGGTTTGCTAGGGGAGATTCCAATCAATTATTTAGTATCTGCTCAGATAGTGATGACGTTAAAATTCATGAGTTATCCAACTCAGTTGTTGTTGATGCAAAATTCGGCGCTATGGGTGATGGGGAAGTCAAATTTTATGGTACAGGGGTAGATGGAAACGTTGGGGTAATGAGTTTTGATCCAGGTGCAAATGAAGATGTAGGTAAAAGCCTAGCAAGATTTGGAGATTTAATCTTTGTATTAATCGTTATTTTCAGTATCGCGATAATTGCCCATATGTTTTGGGTGAATGACTTTACTCCTTGGTAGATTCATAATTTTCATATTCATTTGAGGCTTGTTGCGAGACCTTAACTCCTATCAGAATTAATGCTAGTCCTGCGAATAATGACCATCCAATTGATTCTTCAAGAATCATCCATCCAGAGAGTATTCCAAAGAATGGCACCAAGTATACATAGGTTGCCGCCGCTGTAGCGCCTATCTCGTCAACACCATCTGCGAACCAAGCGTATGCGAGTACTGTAGAGATGGCGGCCAAATAGAAGATCCATAACCAGGCATTATAATCTGGAATTGATTCAGAACCGTGTGCAATGAAATCAAAACTAGCCAAAGGAGTTAGAAGAATCAATCCAAAAAATGATGACCACGCGACAATAGCCAGAGGAGAGGGTTTCCAATCACTGGTTTCATCTTCTAGAACCGCCTTAATCAAGTTGGTTGAAACAGCCCAACTAGCAGCGGCACACATTATGAAGAAATCTCCAACCAATCTAGTTTTGAGCGGGATATCATCATTAGGGCTCCAACCTGTTACTATTATGACTCCGATTAGTCCAACGATTAATCCGAAAACTAGAGTCGGACTAACACGTCTATTCAATAGTGGTATGGCAATCAGCGCTGTAAATGCTGGATTAAATGTGATAATTACTGATGCATCTCCTGCTGCAGTTCTGGACACCCCATACATGAAGAACAATTGATAGAGGAATGTTGAGAAAAATGCTATCCATGTTATCTTCCAAAACATTTCACCTTGTGGGAGTACAAATAGGGCTTCTCCTTTTTCCTGTTCCTTTCGCTCTTTGACATATAGCCAGATGAAAAGAAGAGGCACAGTAATTGCATATCTGTACCATGCTGCAATTGCCTCTGGTAGAGAGGTTGCCAACTCTCTACCCGCAACCCAAGCTAGTCCCCATGAGGCTGCTACGACGAGTAGTTTCAGATGTAGTAAGATACCGCCATCAAAAAAGGACTTGTTCCCACTAGCAATTCCTCCGTCTTGCATATTAATTGCAGGGGGTGTTTTGTTGATGAACTAATTGGGGATATAAATCGGTCAATTCAATCGGTTGGCTTATTTGATTCAGCACCCCCCGTAAATATCCGTCCGTAGGACGGAGAGCGAAAAATAGCTCCAGTGGAAGTAGGGGTAGGTATGTCGACACCGATGATGGAACAATTTCATGCTATCAAGAAGGAACACCCTGATACGGTACTTTTCTTCAGAATGGGTGATTTTTACGAGATGTTTCATGATGATGCTATTCTTGCAAGCGAGGTGCTAGGGATTACCCTAACAAGCCGTGAAAAGAATTCCGATAATCCGGTTCCTATGGCAGGGGTGCCATGGCATTCCGTAGAATCATATCTTCAGAAGATGCTTAGATCGGGTTACAAAGTAACTCTTTGTGAGCAGGAAGAGGAGTTGCGACCAGGCCAAAAATTGCTTCAGCGCATTGTTACTCGTGTATATACTCCCGGTTCGCTTTACGAAGAGAACCTAATTGGTGAAGAATCATCAGCTCTTCTCGCAGCCGTAATTTTCCAAAGTAGCGGATTAGGTTGGTCAGTTGTTGATCCCAGTACTGGACGCGCTTGGTCTGGAGAGTTCGAGGGTCCCGGCCGGTTTGAGAGATTGCGTGATGAATTGCTTAGGTGGCAACCACGAGAATTGGTGATGAGTAGAAATGACGCATCCCATGAAGGCGTATCATCCCTTCTTGCTTCGGTTGATGGTTTGACACTTTCAACACATGAAGTCCCTCGCAAAGCTAGGCTTGAAAGTTTGAAATCAGTGCTTGAAGTAGCAGATTTAGGACATATCGATCTAGATTCTAAACCCATGGCAATGGAGGCATGCGGTATGGCTACCTCCTATCTTTCAAGACTTCATCTGACTGCAACAGTACCTCTGCGAGAAATTGAATTCGCTGAAGAACAGAGATACATGGTGCTTGATGAGACAACTTTGAGGAATCTTGAGGTGACACATACTATGGCTGGTGAAAAGCAGGGAAGTCTTCTATCTTCTATCGATGCGACACGTACATGGATGGGTCGCAGGATGTTAAGAGAATGGTTGTTGATGCCATTATTGGATAGAGAAGAGATTACAAAACGCCATTCTGCTGTTGCAAGTCTAGTAAAAGCAAACAGGCGCCTCAGAGAGTTACGGGCCTCTCTGAAAGGAAGCCGGGACCTAGAACGACTTTCAACCAGACTTGCTTATGGCCGTTCTAATGGACGAGATTTGGTTGCCATATCTGATGGTCTTGCTCGCTTACCCAAACTACATTCTTTGCTTACCGAGAGTAACAACGAACTTCTATTGGAATGTGCGGATGATTTGCTAAGTTTGGAGGACATCCAACTTCTAATCAGTGAGGCGTTAGTTGATGAACCACCAGTCACGATTCGCGATGGGAATTTGTTCAAATCTGGATGGTCAAAGAAGTTAGATGAGCATCGAAAAGCAGTCGCAGAAGGAAAGGAGTGGCTGTCTAATCTTGAAGAAAGTGAGCGGGAAAGGTTGGATATCCCAAGACTTAAGGTGAAATTCAATCGCCAGTTTGGTTATTTCATAGAAGTCTCCAATGCCCATCTGGACAAGGTCCCCGAAGAATATACAAGACGTCAAACATTGGTAAATGCTGAACGATTTATTACTGAAGAATTGAAGGTTAAAGAGGAATTGATTCTGAATGCAGAAAGTCGAGGTAATGACCTTGAATACCAACTTTTCAAGGAGTTAAGGGACCAGATTAAGGAACATTGCCAGATGCTATCTCTTATTGCCCGCAAAGTTGCCTCAGTCGATGTACTATGTTCTCTATCCTATCATGCTCGGAGATTTGGTTGGACAAGACCAGAGGTTACAGAGGATGACAGATTGGATTTGAAGGCTGGCCGACATCCTGTACTTGAGGCCAGTTCAACGTTTGTACCCAATAATTTGTCATTGGATAAGAGGAGGAGATTCCTTCTCTTGACAGGACCAAATATGGGGGGTAAATCGACCTATTTGCGCCAGACTGCTCTAATTTCTATTTTAGCACAGGCAGGATCATTTGTACCCGCTGAAAAGGCGAGAATCGGACTAATTGACAGAGTCTTCACTAGGGTGGGGGCACATGACGATATTCGTCGCGGGCGCTCTACTTTCATGGTTGAAATGATTGAGGTCGCACATATTCTCAGAAGGGCTAGCGAGCGTTCTCTAGTATTATTGGATGAAATAGGTCGTGGGACATCAACTTTTGATGGTTTGGCAATAGCATGGGCAGTTACAGAGGATGTTGCTAATAGGGTAGGTTGCCGATGTCTTTTCGCTACTCATTATCATCAGTTGGTTGGTTTAGAATCTGAAATGGAAGGTTTGGTTAATGTTCATGTTCAAGTTGCTCAAAGAGGTGAAGAACTGAAATTCCTATACACTGTTTCAGACGGGCCTTGTGATGACTCATATGGGGTTCAGGTGGCCGCTTTGGCAGGATTACCTGCTCACGTAGTTGAGCGAGCACGTGACCTTCTTCTCTTCCTTGAAGAACATGCCGAGGGCGCCCGTGCTGGTGAAGGCGGAGCACCATTATCTAGGGAAGCTGGCCAATCATCTTTGTTTGGTTGGATGTTACCTGCTGGAAGCCCTAATGATCCGGGAGAAGAATCTAATGAAACTCAAAAACCAGTGGATAATACCCCTCGTTTAATTCCAACCGAGGCTGCCGCAATAGCGAGGCTTCAGGAAGTTGACCCGGACTCATTATCTCCAAGAGAGGCAATGGATTTGATCTACGAGTTGAGAGGTATTCTTCGAGGCCAGCACGAATGGTTAGAAGAGTGAAGAAAGGCGGCTTGAGAATGAGTAAGCAGGTTAGTGATTCAGTTCGAATTCCAATTTCTCAGCTAGACGATAAGACGATTGGTTTAATTTCAGCTGGAGAAGTGGTTGAAAGACCCGCACAAGTGGTAAAGGAATTGCTAGAAAATTCTATTGATGCCGGTGCAACTAGAATCCAAATTGAAATAGAGAGAGGAGGATTTGATCTTATATCCGTTACAGATAATGGTCACGGAATAATTGCCGAGGAACTGGCTCTTTCTGTTACTCGTCACGCTACTAGCAAACTTTCTGAGGCTGAAGATTTAGCAGCAATTTCTACTCTAGGATTTCGTGGAGAAGCATTAGCAAGTATCGGCGCAGTTTCACATTTGAAAGTTACTAGTAGGCCATTGGGAAATCAAGGCACTGGTATCAATGTTGAAGATGGGGATGTAAGTGATTTAGAGCCAGAAGGCATGGCTGAGGGCACCTCTATTTCTGTTAGGGGTTTATTTGCAAATCAACCCGCAAGACTTGCCTTTCAGCGAAGACCTGCAACGGAAACAGCACAAGTTGTGGATGTTGTTGTGTCGCACGCTCTTTGTAATCCAAACGTTGCATTCAATCTAAACGTAGATGGTCGTCAAATTCTAGAAACGCCTTCAACGGATGACATGCGAGATAGGTTGTATGATTTGTTGGGTGCATCTAGTGAAGGCATGATTGCACTAACATCTCCTGATGCCGATAAAGATGCACCAGGTGATGAGAAATGGAGTGGCTGGATATCACCTCCAAGTATTTCACGAGGTAGGTCTGATGATGTTCACATTATAATCAACGGCAGACCAGTTGCTGCGCAACCTTTCTTACAATCAATTAGAAGAGGGTACCACACTCGTTTAATGGTTGGCCGACACCCTGTGGCTGTGTTAATTCTAGAATTACCAGCAGATGAGGTCGATGTTAATGTTCATCCAACAAAGAGGGAAGTTAGATTGAGAAACTCTTGGAGGGTTCTTGAGAGGCTTGAAAGAGCCATTAAGGAGACCTTGAAACAGGTGCCGACAGGTTCTCCAGCAACTGAAGATTTTCCTCTAGGGGCAGTTGATGCGCCAAATAGCAAACCTGCTGAGCCTAGAAGGTCTAGGGACACACCTAGCTGGGCCACACCTTCACCCAAAGTCGATCCCACCATTCAAACCTCATTTTATCAAGGGGCTAAAATTGATGAGAAAATGGAAGAAAAACCCCGTCCCATTTCAACATCTCCGTCATCGCAAGAGACGCTACCTGGATTTGATCAATCTCCAACATCACCTGCACTTTCTAGTGCCGAGAGAGAATTACACCGATACTCCAGCGCAGGCAATTCAACATCTCCCTTGGATGAACCTCCATTATTAGATGCAAAATTAAGTGATGTACCAGAAATGGAACCTCTTGCCCAATTTGCTGATTCGTATGTTCTTGCACAAGGGGGAGATGCTCTGTATGTGGTTGATCAGCACGCTCTGCATGAAAGGATTAGATATGAGAGATTGAGGAATCAAATGACAAATTGGGATTCTCAACCATTGATTGACCCAATATCACTCAATCTTTCTCCGTTGCAAACATCAGTCATTGAAAATATGCGTGAAAGGTTGTTATCACTTGGTTTTGATTTCACCAAAGACGCCTCCTCTTTATCTCTAGTTTCAGTTCCAGCCATGCTTGCAGGCGATGAAAGATTGGAGGAATTCCTAACTGATATTGTTTCTGAACTACAGCATTCAGGTAAAGACGGGCCACTTAATGTTGCAGAGAATCTTGCAGATGAAATCGCTTTCATGAAATCATGTAGAGGGGCTGTGAAGGCCAATCAAACTCTCACTATAGCCGAAATGCGTCGCCTACTTTCTGACATGGAAACTATTGACAATCCTTGGGCTTGCGTCCATGGTCGCCCTACGGTCATGAAACTAGATGTTGACACTTTAGATCATCACTTTGGCCGTCACGGGTGAAGAAGGAAATTATTCCTCCAATATTCGCGAGAGAAAATCAGGGTCAGAAACTTCGTATGATTTAGGATGAGATAGAATAGCTCCTACTTTACTAGATATGCACGCAGCAGTCATCCATAGACGATGGTCAGCGTAGGTTTCTACCACACCTTCAGGACGAATTGGTGTTTGGTTTCCTAATACTGAAATACCATCTTCAGTAGGATTTGATTGAATGCCGAAATTAGACAATAACTCTACAGTTTTTTCAATTCTATTGGACTCTTTATGACGCGCGTGAGACGCCCCTAAAATCGTCCCCCCACTACTCAAAGCAAGGATTGCTGCTAGGGGTGGTAGCAAATCATTTGCATCCCTAAGGTCTATTTCAATAGGCCCATCATTAGATTGTAGTGATTCAAGAATCTCCGCTCCAAGAGAATCTTCATTTGATGGTCGATTAATGATATTAACATCCACATTATGAACAATCCCATACAGCATTGCAAACGATTCCAAACTTCGGTCTGAAGGAATCTTAACTTCATCTGGGCATTCAACAATCCAAGGTTTTAGTTTAATATGTGGCCGCCAGTCAATTTTGTTGCTAGAGCCCGTTATTCTTGCAAGTTCAAAGGAGAGTTGTGCATGCCTTCTAGAAACCCCCTCTCCAGAAAGGTTCACTCTTATCTGGCCGTCAAGTGCAGGCATTGAAAGTAGAAGAGCGGATAGAGGCTGACTTGAGCGATTAATATCAATTGTAACCTCACCTGGTTCTAAAGGCCCATGAACTAGGTAAGGGAGTGACTCCAAACCAGTCCCATGACTAACATTAGCGCCAAGATATTCTAGAATGGTTAGTAGAGTTTCAGAATGACGCCTCCTTAATGTTCTGTCACCATCTAGCATCACAGGGTGATTTAGACGAGCTGCTGCAATTGTTAGTAGGCGTAATGTAGTACCAGAATTACCACAATTCAGGACAGAGATGGGCCGATTGAAGCCGCTAGGACCCACTCCATGGACGATCCATTCGTCATTCTTAATGTCAATTTTGACATTGAGTTGTTTTAGGCAACGAGCCATAGAAATGACATCTTCGCCAGGGCTACCGGAAAATTTCAGAGCGACCTCCTTTTCTCCTTGGGCCGCTAACAACAACCAACGAATCATGTGGCTTTTTGATGGTGCGAGTGACCAGTCAATTGGACTAGTGACATTGCTACTGGAAATGGTGACAGAGCCACCCTTTCCTTCGCCACCAGCCTCAGAGTTCCAAGGCTTCCATTTCCCTAAATCTACCATTCGCCCCGATTACTCGTGGGGGTATAATGCATTCAAGCCCTTTGGGAGTAATTAATTGGTGGCAGGAAGTGATACAGCAAAGATTTCACCGCTGCTTCTCCCACCAGCTCCTTCGTAAATCATTCTGAAAGTCCAGTCTCCGGCATCACTACCTATAGTGGCAGCATCTATCACGAAATAATCACCAGTATTCACAGTGAAGCCAGCATCTCGATCTTGGAATGAAACATTTTGTCCAGATACGCCATAAACATCAGAATCTGAAGTAAATCCTGATAATGTACTGGCATTAGTTCCTTCAGGTGGAATCAATTGAAACTTACACTTAAAGGTCTCAACTTGTGCATTCATCTCACTAATTGTTACCACTTGGTAGCCGTTATCTAGAGTTCTAACGCTAGCCTTTGCTATTGGAACACCTTTGTTTGGTGCTTGAACTCCGGAAGAAATCATCATGTAGACTGCTCCGGTTAACAAAACAGTTATTGCAAGCAGAAGTATTGTTGCGATTACTGGAGAAACAGCATAATCTGTTGAGACTTTCTCTCTCCTGAATCTATTCATTATAATCCCTCAAGCAACTCTGTCCACAGTCTCTGGAGTAATTCCCTCCTCATCAGTGACTCTGTAGGTGTATACTCTGAGATTTTCGGGGGCATTCCTGAATTTTCTAACGACCATACGAGTTTCGAACGTATTTGCAATCATCTTGACTTCAAAATCAAAAACAATATCACAAATCAGTGCTAATTCTCTTTGAATATTTTCTGCAACCGAGCCACTCGAAGCAGAAATGAGTAGCACACCCCTGTTCAATTGAGTATGTGCTTGCATTACACGAAGCATGGAAATCACTCTATGAGGTTCATTTCGTTGGAAGAAGAAATCGAGATTGTCAACAGCACATCTGAAGAAAGGACCTAGGGTTGTGATTTGACTAGCGAGTGAAGTAAGGTAGTCAGTGTTATCCTCCTCAACGAATCGTGTCTGGGCAAGTCGTTGAATGTCTTGCATAGAAAATCCTTCTAATCGGAACCTACTTGCCTCCAAATCTTTCTCTAGAACTTTCTCGTTGTACTCCTCTCCGATAGTTCTAACTTTCAAGTCAAGTGGCCACTCAAAACGCCTGAAAACTTGGAGAATTTCATTCTGGCTTTCTGCAGTAGAAATCAAAATTGTATTTTCAGGGTCTTCAGCAACAGAAGTAAATTGCTTCATAAAAAGGTCCATCCCACCCCCAGGTTCCCCTATGCATAAGATTGTGAATCCTCGCGGAATACCACCCTTCATCATTTTGTCAAATTTAGGAGATCCAATGCTAGCCCTATCACCAAAGAACTCCTCATCCTCAAGGTCAAAAGTTACTTTTCTCGCCACTTAACTCACCTCAGGAAATAACTACTTGACCACGATCAATTAAGTCTGTACAATATAGGTCAAGATTTGCAAGAACGCTAGGCGGAGTTTGGTCAGGTACCGTTACAACAGAACTCAGTACATCGCGGGCACGGAATGTATTGATGAATGTATGAAGATATTCTGCAAGCATCCTTTCTTCATTGTATATGGCCAAAGCATTTACAGAATCCAAAATCACAAAATTCTGCTCGGTAGGCATCTGTTTTAGATGAAATAGGGTTCTTAGTAGAATGCTTTCGAGCATGATTGGGCTATCTACGTATGAGATGTTAGTGTAGGGGTTTTCTGTACCCCCAAGTAGTGCGGATGAAACACAGTCTACAAATTGGATACTATCAACTGGAATTCCGATTTCAGTGAATGTAGCAATTAATTCGGGTGCGGGTCTGCTTGCAGAAATGTATACTCCCCCCATTTGGAATTCATTAATTAGAGGCTCAATCATTGAAGCAGTTACTAAGAAAGCATTGCTTGAACCGCAGCGCACCTGAAGCGATGAATTGAGCGTAATCTCTGTAAGTTGCTCGGCAATTCTCTGGTCTAATTCAATCAATCCGAATCAACCCCCCATTTCAACATTGGAGTCATCATGACTCCCATAGGAGTCAATTCAATGGCATATTTCGCCCTTGAGTGATCCGTTCCACGCATTTTGACTACTTGCAGGAATCTTAGAAGATGCCCCATTCTATCTATGTCTCCCAATACCATAATCCCATCGAGAATAGCTTCCTCAACACCGAAAGAAGACCAATGTGCTTTGGCACCAGCAGAAGTAATTTCAGCAACTAGGAATGAAGTGCATCCTTGGGTTGCCAATGTCTTACCTAATGTGAAAAGGAAATCACGAATCAGTTGATCATTTGGAATCTTGTAACATAGAGTTGTAACTGAGTCAATCACTAATCTTGTAACACCAATGGTGTTTACGATATCTGTTATTGCCTTTACTAGTGAATTGATGTCATCACGATCAAAGGTTGCTTTTGTTAAACCAAGCCAAGAATAGACCACATCCATATCGAATACGTTAATCAGGCCCTTGTCAACCATTTCCATATCGAAAAATGTGTATTGTCTAATATTTTCAAGGAGTTTTACGGAGGGTTCAGTCGCTGCAAAGTAGGCACAAGCCTCACCCATTTGTGCTCCATGAACAAGGAACTCCATGGTCAGAGTAGTCTTACCAGAACCACAAGTGCCTCCCACTAGTACAGTTGCCCCATATGGTATCCCCCCACGGGTAATTTCGTCCAATCCATGTATTCCAGTAATGCACCGGTCACGAGTGTACTGAGGGGTCCCGAGCATGCTATCAAATATCCAACGGGGACCCTCGCTAATAACTCGTTGCTATGGGAGCACGCCTTTAGGCGTGAAATTTTGACCAAGCGATATGAGTCAATTTCAACAAAATAGACGGCTAGAATTCAATTTCAGATTGAACCTGGAGTTCCGCCATCACTTCTAATCCAATTAGATGAGTTTGAAGGATTTCCACCAGCCCATTGAAGAGAAATGTCACTGTCTATTTCCCAATCGTCATCCCATGCTACTTCCATATTAGCATATGTTTGTGCAGTCCCAGGATAAGTCCAAGTCAGGCTCAATGTGTCAGAGAACATGTTTAGTCCATTTACAGCGCCTCGGCCAAGAATGCCGGATTGACCAAGGTCAAGTACTATTTCAGCACCCTGATTTTCTTGTAAAGATGGTTTTCCTGAGCATAGTAGAATGTCGCCGCCAGCCAGCGCACCATTTCCAATTAGGGTGTGAAGCCCACCACCTGAAGAGCGACCCATTCCCCATCCAGTTAGATTAGCTGCAAAACCATCCCTATTTTCTAATTCAACCCATTCAGGGAACCCAATGGTGGGCTCAACCATAATTTCTGTGATTACTAGATTTGCAGGAGTTCTACCAGCATCATGAACCTCAAAGATAATTTCCACAGTCTCATCATTAATAATCATCAGACGATGAGCTAATGCGCTGTTTGCTGCGGCATCTCGATTTGCCCCATCTTGGAACAATAACAAACCAATTCTTGAGGTGTTATCACTCTCAACAATTCTAATTGTGAGGTTGATACTACTCCAATCAGGAAGCCCCAATCCTCGAATAAAATGGTCTTGAGTAACATTTGAAATTGCGTCCAATCTTTTTTCATCCAGTTTTCCAAAATCACCAGCAATTCCTGGTTGCACAGAACCTTCTAGCAGTTTTGTTGCATTGTAGTGGTGCCAATCCGCAGTACCATTTGCGATATCTCTGTCTCCCCACTCATCTATTGGGACATACCAGCCAGAGTCGCCAGTCAACTTTTGTAAACCTTGTAATGCATAATCGTCCAATTGATCGGATTTGGGATGATTGGAACCAAGTTGTAATCCTGCGAGTGAAAAGAAAGCGGTTAGGATGATTAGGAACAGAACAAAAGCCGTCAGAAATTCTATTACAGCAGTCAGCGCATCTTCAGATTTTGGAAAATGCTCACCCCTCTTCATCTCTTCACCCAAGTTATGCGACTATTTCGTACTCCATCAATCCTCTTATTATGGTAGCCCTACTAAATTTAGTAGCACCAAAACAGGATCGCCAAGCAATAACATTGGCAGAATCCCAATCATCAGGAATGCCATGAATGGATATTTTTCTGTAGTCCAAGCCTTTTCCGCACCAAGGTCTGCCAACTCTTCGAGAATCTCTTCCAAATTCGATTCACTACGGCTACCACGTCTTGGCCTCATTTTTGTTACGATTCTCTTTTCACCATCTGGGCCTTCCATCACTTCGTCCAATAACCACACATGCCTATTTGGTATTGAAGATAGAGGCAATCTTCGGGCATGCCAAGCCATTCGTAAATCGCCAGCGTCTCCGCTTATGGCGTTTTGAACAAAGACGTAAATTGGGAGAACTAAGAAAACAAGCGCCCCCCAAATCAATAGAGAAAGTGCTGGGGGCATTAGCGCGGTATCAGCTGGAGGAAGTATCCCCCAATTTGGCATGCATAGAGCTACAAACATCATTGCTTTTGCATCTGCACCGCCATGCAACATTCTTAGTTGATAACACATCTCAAAAAATAGTAAAACAGCACCAATTAGAATCATTTGACCCCAAAGATAGGCAGCATCAATTTCCGCGGCTGTTGAACAGTAATCACAACCCACCATTGAACCAAAACCAAGACCATCCATTAAGGGCGTAAGGTGGCGCATTACCCCTCCAATTAGTCCGACAAATGATACTAGGTACCACCCGCTTACGAGTATATCTTCTGGTGACCCATTTCGTATGTCTTCTATTGTAGGACGGCCAATCACTGCAGTAGAGGCATAAGCCACCATGGCTGAAGCAGTGAGCCAAATGGTCCAATCAGCTTCCAAAACCCATAATTCTAGGCAGAGGACGAAGAGAGCCGGCTTAGACCAAGATATCCACCAATCGTTAGGAACACGCCTAATTTTCAGGTCGAGATAGGTGGCCCCTGCAATGCACAGGACAAGAGTTGTTACCCGTGCGTAGGTTAGAATTTCATCGGGCGTGACCATGTCCTTCAGGCGCTGTCACAGGTAAGTGCCATAAATGGGGTGCGGTTCGGGACGGTCGTAAGCATGCTTTCGGAGGTGTTGTTAATTGGCCGTGGACGAGACACAACTAGAACAGATTTCGACAGTTATTCTACAATTGGATGACTCTAAGGTCCCTAGAAACATACGTGCGGGGGCCAAAGATGCCGTGGAAAAGTGGCTCCTGAACAAATCCAAAGAAATGGATGTAAGAATTGCGATGGCTCAGAACAAATTGGAAGAGTTGTCTGAAGATCCAAACATCCCCATGGAATATGGTGTTTTGATTCTCCAAGTTTTGACAGCACTTGAACAACTTTTAGGCGAAGTTTAGTTTGACCGAATCAGAGGGTTCGCAGTGACTAGTCAGTGTGCGGACCCTCTGAACATAATGAATCACCCTCTCGACCCTCTGATCTTGGCAATATCCAATGGTTTATATATACCCCCACATCAAAGGGGTCATATGGGAAAGAAGGTAAATGTGTACTTAGATGACAAGGCGCTGAACATGTGGTTGAAAATCCCCTCTGGGCAACGCAGTGCGTTGATTCGTGATGCGATTCGCAATCACGCTGCGAATGAGAACAGCAATCCAAGGGAGGAATTGATAATGAAAATTAGAGAGCAATTGTCGGATACAAATAGTGAAATTGTGCAATTAGAACATACAAGAGAGATGCTGACGAACGAATTGGAACGTATGCAGGTTGACCTATCACCTGTTGATATCGACAAGAACAGATTCTTTTGTACAATTGAAGATAGAGCGAGGATATGTCTCAATGCAGTTGCAAATTTCCGTTCGTTTACTTGCAATTCATACTATCGCATCGACTATGTTGTAGGTGTCGATATCTACATTCTCAATATTCGTACGTGGCGCACGAATTCTATTTTCTCGAGTA
>CAYNXD010000035.1:0-20347 GCA_964401115.1 uncultured Candidatus Poseidoniales archaeon
GGCCTGTCTGATTGTAAAAAGATCTAACATGGTTTGAGTTGGATGCTGACCAGCTCCATCTCCACCATTCAAAAATGCTAGTTCACAAGCATCGGCAGCATATTGAGCAGCGCCTTGACGCGGGTGGCGTAAAACCGCAACATCACAATAACCATCTACCATCTTCATGGTATCAAAAAGTGTTTCACCCTTAGTGACTGATGAAGAAGCAAGCGCGCCAAGGTTGCCAACATTTCCTCCCAAACGTTTCATGGCGGCTTCAAATGACATCCTAGTACGGGTGCTGGGTTCAAAGAACATGTTTCCAAGTAATTTACCCTGAAGCAACGGGAGAAAAACCTCTCCTTTCGCTACAGGAAGCAGTTTTTCAGCATCATTCAGCAATGCCTCAATCTCTTCATTTGTCAGATCATCCATAGTGATGAGGTCTGCCGCCATCTGCTCCGCCTGTCATACCGCGGCGCGACTAAGCCATATGGATTCCGACTGCGTAAACTAGTCAATAATAGTTTAACTTGAGGCCGAGGACTTGATGAAGTGAAGCGTTGTGGGGGTGCTCATGCTAGTCACTAGGACTCCCGTCAGAGTCTCATTTTGCGGTGGTGGAACTGACTTGGCCGCATTTTACCGGGCCACTGAGTTGGGGGGTATGGTGACTTCCGTCGCTTTACAAGCTCACATTTATGTCACAGTCAATGATAGATTTGATGATAGTATTAGGGTTTCATACAGCCAAACAGAGACAGTTGAAAGTTTTGAGGATATAGAGCATGAGTTAGTTAGAGAATCCATGAGAATTACAGGTGTAACTTCTGGAGTTGAGATTACAACAATTGCAGATATCCCTGGAAAGGGAACGGGTCTCGGTTCCTCGTCCTCAGTCACTGTTGGGCTTCTACACGCACTTCACACATATGCTGGGAGGACTGTGAGTTCAGAACAATTAGCAAAGGAAGCCTGTGAAATTGAAATTGATATCTTAGGCCAAACCATAGGCAAGCAAGATCAATATGCTGCTGCATTTGGAGGTTTGAATCAAATCACCTTCAATTCCGATGAGACTGTAACGGTAACGCCTTCGGATGCAGATTTATCATCTCTAGCTGAAAACTTCTGTCTTGTATGGACAGGGCTGACAAGAAAGGCCACACCGATTCTTGAAGAGCAAAGTCGTAAAACAGCCTCAAAAATGGATGATTTAATTTCTATGAGAATGCAGGCTGAAGAGGTTTCAGATTTAATTGAAAAAGGAGACTGGGAGTCAGTTGGTTCAATTCTTGGAGAGGCTTGGGATTTGAAGCGCTCTTTAACCAGTGGTATTTCTAATTCTGAAATTGATTCTCTCTATGATGCTCTTATGGAATTGGGTTGCACGGGTGGAAAATTGCTTGGAGCTGGTGGGGGCGGATTCATTCTAGTTCAAACACCACCAGGTGTCCAAGAGAAAATTAGAACCAAGTTGTCAAACAAGGTGATTCCATTAGTTGCCGATTGTGATGGTTCCATTTTACTGTTGGACGACCGGGACGTGTAATGATGCAGAAACCTGCGCTCATCATTTTCATGTTATTCATCGGTCTTTTTTCAATTCCACAATCTATTGAACTAGAACCTTCAATTGAAAATAAATTGGTAGATCCAGAAGCAAGTCTTGACCTTTCCATTCTTGATACAAATTTGGATGGGATAACTGGTGCAGATGTGACAATCATCAATGCTTGGACTGATTTGATTGTTTCAGGTCCAACAACAATGTCAGCAAGTAGAGAAATCTTTAGCAATCTACCTGAAGGGCCGATTAGAATTGAAGTCACACACTCTAATTACACAAATGGCGCAACGGTCATCAATCTTACAAGGAATGAATTAGTTGAAGAAAGTATATTGCTCACAATGTTAGATTCTAACTTGAATCTTAGCGGGCATCCACTTTCTACAGTATCTCTCACCCTCTCAGGGACTCATGATGAAATTCAAACCACACTGAATGGAAATGGGATTGGGGAACTTAATGTACCATCATCTGGAGAAGGCTGGATTATCACAACACTCGGTGCCAATCAGTCCCTTACTTACTGGGGCGGTGAAGGCAATATCTCTCTACAAAACAATGGCACAATGAGAGTAATTGGTTTGCATTCAGATGAAAATGAAAGCGGAACTCTCAGGATTGAGCATCACCCATCTGGATATTGGAATTTAATTGGTTGGAATGGTGAAGTTGATGTGGCTCTCCCACGTAGTAGCGAAGGAGAATGGAAGATTTTCAATTCTGAAAATGGCTTGCGAATTGGACAACCTATGACAACTAACGACACATCTGAAGTA
The DNA here is from genome assembly GCA_964401115.1 of uncultured Candidatus Poseidoniales archaeon. GTDB lineage: Archaea > Thermoplasmatota > Poseidoniia > Poseidoniales > Thalassarchaeaceae > MGIIb-Q1. Next base: position 2,329 of record CAYNXD010000035.1, read on the forward strand.
AATATCACTGCACTTCTGAATGACCAAAGTGTTTGGGCATCTCCTGAATGGGGGGGCCATGGGTACCTCAACATGACGTCAGCTCCCGATCTCGGAGAACCATTCAATGTCACTTGGGAGGCAGATTTCAATATTCCAATGGATTTTGGCAGCCCACTTCTTTCCCATCGTTCTCGCGGATTAACTCAACAAATCGATTCATTATTTGGAAACAATAATGGAGAACTTAGCGGAATGGAATTAATGGGCTTTTCAACATTCCATCAAGAACACATGTGGGCTGAAAGCAGCCATCTTTTCCTGTTCGACGAATCTCCATTATCTGGCCTGGTGGAAAGAGATAGTTTTTCCATTTCTCAAAATACCGTAATCGGTGCAGGATACTATAGTTGGTCTGAATCAGCAATTCTAACAGGGCATGCAACTTTCGGGAGTAGCAGAATGTTTTGGTTCCCAGTTAGAGGAGATGCAATTGAAGCGATCCCCATTACAGTAAATCTACCACCCAATTGGGAGGTGAGATATAGTCCTCAAATTGAACTTATCAGCGGTGGTCAGGGTTCATTCACACTCAATAGGTCGCTTTCACCTACAGTGGGTATGTGGACTGTGACAATCGGCCCAAACCAAGCACCTGTAGCCAATGCTCATATTCATAATCAAACTGGTTCCTCGATTGCACTAAATGATGATTCAACAATCGTGAGTGATTGTAGTGATTCCGGGGTTTCTACTCTAGACAATAATTGGGAATTTCGCAGAAATGGATATTTCCATGGTTCGGGAGAAAACGATTCACATACATTTTCTCCAAATAATCTCAGTTATTACCATGGGGACATTTTGAATGTAACACTGGTTTGTATAGACTGGAATGGTGAGATATCTAGATGGTGGGGGGAATTCTACGTAGATGGGCAAGCACCAATGGCCTCCCTAAACGTCTCAGAGGATCCAATTGTGGATTTTCCGACTTTATACTATGATCTAGAGGGCATTGATGCGTTTGAAGTCCGCGCTGGTTCATCTGTAACAATGATTGCTAATGCCACCGATGACTCTGGGGAAGTTGTTCAGGTAATTTGGCGTTCCAATAAATCTGAAGGATGGGAGCATCATGATTTCAGATTTGAAGACAGTTTTAATCAAGGAAATAATGTCAATTGGTTGCATATGGATATAGATGAAAGACATAATCAACGCGAATTGACAATATATTCCCTAGAGATGGAATTAATTGATGGGGCAGGTAATAGCAATTATACACATTGGGATGTTACAATTCTTGATGCCACCCCCCCCGTCATCACTGCTGAAGTAATGGTTGATGGGTTGCCAATTGGGCCACTTAACCCTGCCAAATTAGAAAGTGAAATTAGTATTAATTTGACCAGATCATTTGATGATATTGACGCTATTGAAAATATTGTTTGGGCTGTGTTTTTAGACAATCAATCAATTATTGAAAATGGTTCATGGGAGGCTACTCGTGTATTTTCATTACCCTCGATGTCCGTAGGAACTCATGAACTGAGAATTTTCGCGAGCGACTCGTCTGGCAATATCCGAGAAGTAATTTCTAATCCTATTGTAGAGCCACAAATTGCAGCAGAAGTAAGTGGGATTGAAATTGATGTTCTTGGAGATTCAGTTATTGGGGAGCCAGGTACTATTTTGGTCACATTACAAAATATAGGTTCTACCAATTCAGAATTGACTATATGCTATTTTGATCAATGCAAAGGCTCATTGAATTCAGGAATTGCAACTCATGAAGGGCCTTCAATAATTACATTCCCACTCGAAGTGAATGAGTTCGAGGCTGGAAAAATAAGATTAGAAATTCAGTGGCTTGACCAAGCTACTGGCATAGGTGGAAATTTCACTATGGGTAGTGAAATTACACCTCATTCACAGTGGGGAGATGATGCGGATATTATCACTGGAACCATAGTCATTGTAACTATGGCATATCTAATTTCAAGAAATCGAAATAAGAAGAGCGATTCGCCCTTCTAATAAATTGATTAAAACGATTCTAATTATAATCGTGATAGGGGCATATTATTGATGCGAGACGTACCGTGGTTAGTTGATGACGGAGGTTGCTGATGTAGATGCCTTGCTCGCTAAAGCGCTCAAAGAGCAACGAAACCGTTTGGAATCTCTAGGAATTATCTCTGCAATTACATTAGTCATTGTGGCATCATGGTATATTTGGCCAGGGATTGATGGAAGGGCCGACTTTCTTGCGAGATTCGGCCCGGGAATTGTACTTGTTGTACTAGCTTTGGCTATGCAAGATTTAATTGATTTTGGCCCAAAGCAGCGCTCAAGAATTGGCGCCCTATCTGCGATTGCATGGGCTCCACTATTGATGTTGGGAATGTCTGCTTTCAATACCTCAGATTCTGCTACAATTAGGCTCGGTTATGCCCTTCTTGCATTGATGGGTATTGCTAGTTACAATTTTTCATCAGGGGTTCTAACTGGGACACTACAAGCAGTTAGATTCCGTGGTTTGGTACAACTATTGGGGGCAACATCTGCTACAGCATTATTACTTTCCGAATCATTTGAAGGGATAGTATTGTATTCCTCAATCGTGATTTGTTTCCTAGCCTTTGGAGTTGCAATATTTGATGCCATTGGGAAAGATCCTGAAAAGGGAGTAAGGAAGGAATTCAAGACATTGCGTGACAAAATAGAGATTCGTATTCTAGAGTTACGTGCAGAGGGTATTCAGTTGGATCAAGCAGCATCTTTACTACAGGGTGCTAGTGAAGTTGGATATGTAAATCCAAAGGAAGGAATTACTATCCTAAATCTTGCTCTAGATGACATTGAGAGAACACTTGCCATGTCTAGCGACATCTCTGATATCCGTATCGATGCTGTTGAAGCAGTCGAAAAAGCCGATGATATTGCACCAACTGCAAAACGTGCAAAGAAAATTTTGACCCAAGGGGATAGGGAAATGGAACTTGGTTCAATGAGGGAAGCTGAAATGTTGTTTCGAAAAGCCAAGAAGCATGCTGGGGAAATAATAGAATTTTGGATTCAAGCGGAATCTGCAATTGCAGATGCTAAAAGAGCTTTATCAGGATGTGATGGTGCCCAGTATGAGCCATTGAAAAGATCAGTAAAAGATGCTGAAGAGGCACTTCTAAGAGAAGAGCCTGCAGAGGCTGCGGGGCTCGCACTTTCGGTTCCAGAGCATGTAGAAAATCTAACCACTTCAGGAGACTTTGCAGCAGAAACTCTTGATGAAGCGAAGCGTTCAGTCGAAGCAGCGGAAGGAATCGATGACTCTGATTTCTCATTGAGACTTGAGCAAGCTAACAATGCATTGGAAAGCGGTGATTATTCGTTGGCTAGGGGTTTGGCTGATTCGATACTCAGGGAAGTTACTCGTGAGGCTGAAGCAATGGTAGAAGTACAAAAGGCATGGCGCCAGAGGAAGAAACTAATCTCTCGTTGGGCTGATTGGGCTAACTCAGAAGAATGGGATTCTAGACTGAAAGAAGTAGATAAGGCAAGGAAAGGAAAACAATGGTCACACGCCGCAATGTTGCTTGAACAAATTACAAATGAACTTGACTCAGAAGGGGCTGCAAGTTCCGAAGCAGGAGAGTTGCTGCAATTCCTACAAGAAGAGTGGAGAGTTCTTCGTGATAAATTAGAAGCTGCTGGGATTAAGGTCAAAGATGCAGAACGAAAAGGTTGCGAAGCTACTGTAGGAGAGGCCTCGGTAGCTCTTAAGAAAGGAGACATTGAAACCTGTCTATCAAAACTCGGTGATGCAGATAGTAGAATGGAAAAACTACGTCGCCGTATTTGAAGAAACATGTGAAAAGTGCGAACACCGAGATTTGAACCCGGGTTGGCAGGTTGGGAACCTGCAGTCATAACCGCTAGACCATGCTCGCAGCGAATCTCTCGAAATGGCGTGCCTTCTTGAGTAAGACGGTGTGCTCAGACAATAGTGTCACGCCGGCGGTCATATTCCTCTAGCGCCTCAATCATAGACAGGCGACCTACTGCTACTGCCTGTGCCAATTCAATTGGTAGAGTAAAGCGCCCGTCACTCTCACTTCTGCTTCTTCTTTGTACTTCTCTAACCTCGCCAGATGTTGGTTGGATTTTCCTCTTGCTCAGAACTCTTTCCCCAGATATCCTTGCAATTCTAGATGCGGCCTCGTGATGTTCGTGCCTACCGACTCCACTTGACGTTCTTCTCTCATCAACCATTTCTACAATTAATCCTCTAGCAAGGCAAATATTTGCAATTCGGGCCCCGATGGTGGGTGCTCCATCACCGATTCTAATCACTGATATTTGATGTTGAATTGAGGAAATCAATTCGCATATTCTATCAACAGTTTCGTCCACCCCTTCCATCTGTTGGGCACCTATTGGTTTTCCATCTGAATTCCATGCTAGCCCCGGCCTAGGTCCGGGATCGACTCCAAATGCAAGAATCCCAGCAGGATTTTTCTGAGTCGAAATGTGTAGTGCCTTCTCAATCGAAATATCTACATCAGAAATTGAACATGCCACCCCAATTCCTGCACTGCTAGCCTTGACTTCTTCGGGAGTGCCCAACCAAACAGAAGTATCATTTGGCAGAGATTCATCTTCTGAGATTTGGACGAAATCAATGCCACGTTTTCTCAAAGCCTTCATCAGCCTATAAGCCAATTTAAAATCAGCAGTTTTGATGATTAGCGCTCCCACAAACTAATGTGGGACGTCATCCTTTGTCAATCATTTCGGTAAATGGATATGGAAATTGCAAAAATCTAACATAATCGCCTCGCGACTCTACAATGTATCCGGTATGGTCTTGAATAAAGTAACAAGCGTAGGGATTCATGGCCTCTCACTACGAACGAGAATTACGTGCCGTTCTGATAGGGTCACCAGACGGAGTTCGGGCCGTAACACGTAGTTGTAATGCTTCTGAGAAGGCCCGTGCAATGCAAGTTATTAGGAGGCCTTTTTTGGTTGTCAGAGCAGCCGGTAGCGGAGTTGCAGGAGCGGGTGATTTGTTAGCAGTTCGTGGTGATATTTCATTTCCAATCGAAGTCAAGACAACTAAGGAAAAGAAGGTCTATCTGTCAGGGAGAACATGGGAGCAATATCTAGATTTGAAAAAGGAAGGTGAGAGGTGTGGTTTAATGCCTATTTACGCAATGAGGCTGAAAGGTGTTAGGGGAGATTCATGGAGAATTCTCAAGGTAGAAACTGATAATCTTTCAGGAATGCCATCAATAATTGCTAGAAGAATCCCATCACTTCCTTTGACGAAGAATAAACGACAGTATCTTGATTGGGATGCGGGACTACCTTTACACAAATTCTTGGCACTTCTTTGTCGGGATGAGGAAAGTTATTCACAGACAGCAGAAATTCTACGGTCTAGAACAGACCAATGGTCAGCTCAGCAAGAAGCCGAAATAATTAGTGAAGGAGGCGATGAGAGTGAAAATGATTCAGTTGCAGAGTGGGTTAAGAAGTTCCGTCTTTAGATTTTAACCCAGTATTATTGGAATATATCGCCATCCTATGAATGCAGAAAGAGGGCATAGGATAAAATTGGCTAACATATAACTGACTGCAGGCATACGTTCTCCCGCATCAACAAGTTGAATCAAATCGAGACTGAAGGTCGACATTGTAGTAAATGCACCCAGCGCCCCAGTCCCAATTAGAAGAAGCATTTCAGGCGTCACATGTTCATTTGCAATTCCTGCTGATACCAAAACTCCTAGAAGGAAGGATCCTAGTATATTGACTAACAAAGTTCCCCATGGAAACTCTGAAGGAATCCACTCTGATATTGCATATCTGGCAACAGCACCACAAGCACCACCGATGGCGACTAAGAGTAGCGATTTAGGCTCCACGGTGGTGGCCGCGTGCTTCTTGGCTTTCACTTTGGCGAATTATTATCCTGCGATACACTCAATCGCTATCTATCTCTGCGAGGGTCATGGAACGCCTACTCTTTCTCACCGGGAACTCTGGCAAACTCGAAGAAGCGAGACATTTCTTCAATCCATTAGGGTATCAAGTAGAGCAGTTTCTAATTGATGGCAAGGTTCCAAATGTGATTGAACCTCAATCAGATAATTTGCGTTTTGTCACGGAATCAAAAATCGAACAGGCGCTAGAATTTCTAAACTCAACCAATCAAAATGGTTCAGTTCTAGTTGAAGATGCAGGTTTATTTATCGATAAGTTGAATGGATTCCCGGGCGTCAATTCTGCCATGATCTTAGAACAAATTGGTCTTTCAGGAATTTTGGAACTAATGAAAGGGATGGGAAATAGAGATGCAGAATTTCGCGCCTGTGCTGCAATTTCGGACGGTAATAATATCATCTTTGGCGAAGGAGTATGTAGAGGTGAAATTACAGAGGAAGTTAGTGGTAACGGAGGATTTGGTTATGATCCTATTTTTTCTCCTAAAGAGGAGGGCACTGGGCGCACTTTTGCAGAAATGAGTAGGGGTGAAAAAGGAGAGTTCAGTCACCGTAAAAATGCCCTTATTAGCCTAAAAAATCAACTTGAATGAGTCGGGCGCTTATCCGTCATAATGAAAGAGGGGTCGCATCTGGTCGTGGTGGAGGGGACGGGATGTCATTCGGAAGATTACTGTTATATCTCGCATTACTGTTTGGAATTTTGTTCCAACTTTTCCTCTCAGGTGAGTGGGGCGGTGAAATGTATGGTTACATTTTCACCGGTTCTCTTCTGCTACTTGCAACCTTCTTGGTAATGACGGGGGGTAAGAAGAAAAAGAAGCGCCCTCGCCCCCAGCGTTCCTCCACAAAATCCTCAAAATCAGAGGATGATTCCTTCGATTTACCTGAAGCTGTTGTAGAAGAGGAAGATGGTGGCAGTCGTCGTGATAGAAAAATGGCAGCATCAACAGAGTCTAGTATTTCAGAATCGGAAGATTCCGATGAAGAGGGTGTTATTCAAATTGAGGAAGAAGAGATCGAAGAAGAAGTACATGTTGCTGAGGAGTATGTTGTTGATATCGATGCAGAGCAAGTTGAGGAGGCTGATATTGAGGAATTTGTAGAAGAGCGCCGTGGTAAAAGGGAGGCAATAAAGAAACGAATTGAAGCCCGCCGACGCGGTCAATTAGCCGATATAAGGGCATCCGCAGCTAGAATGTGGTCAAAGCAAGATGGTGGTGAAGATCTATTGTCAATTCTAAGTCAACCAGGACATGGCCTAACTTTACTCGAAGAGCCAGAAAGTGTTGAGCCAGGGCACCCATATGGTGCAACATATGTCAGAATTGACAATGCTCGTATTCTCAAATTGCGGATTCCATTAGATGATGGATTTATTGCTGCAACTGAATTGGAAGAAGAAGTGGAGGTGGAACTTGAAGACCTGCCTCCTCCTCCAATGTTAGATGGTCTGCCGTTGCCTCCACCTCCTACGTCAAGTCAATCTAAATTGGATGCTATGAGGGATGAAATAGGTGAGTGAATTGACCAACGTTCTGTTAGTTGATCGTATCGATGTTGAAAATTCATCTCCACTTGGTGGAGTTGTAGAAATTTGGACCATAAATAGGACAGACAAACTAAATGCACTCAACAGCGAGTTATACGAGGCAATCAAATCAGCATGTAAAGCAGCTGAAAAAGATAATGATGTCAGGGCGATAGTCATCAGGGGCGCAACTCCTCCAGAACCAAAAGGCGATGAGCGTCAAAAGCCCCCAGCGTTCGTGGCTGGTGCTGATATTAGTGAATTTGTCGGGGTAAATTCTGAACAAATTAGAACCGTGTTTGACAACAATGCTTGGGAGGCTATCTGGAATCTTTCCAAACCTACAATCGCTTCTATTGATGGCTTTGCTCTAGGTGGGGGTAGTGAGATTGCGCTCTCTTGTGATTTGCGTGTAGCAACATACCGCTCAAATTTTGGTACTCCTGAAATCAACCTTGGACTTATTCCTGGTGGCGGTGGAACTCAAAGACTCGCTAGATTAATTGGTTATGGAAGGGCTTTGGAGATGGTAATGACAGGTGATATGATCCCTGCTAACGAAGCCTATAGGATTGGTATTGTGAATAGACTCTGCGAGCCGGACGAGTTGCAATCAATTACGATGGGTCTTGCAATGAATTTGGCTAGCAAATCACCGCATTCCATTAAGGTGGCAAAGCGAGCAGTTAGGGCTGCCTTGGAGAAGCCAATGTCAGAAGGTATAGAGCTTGAGCGAGATGAGTTCTGTGCTTTGTTTGACACTGATGACAAAGAAATTGGAGTAAATGCATTTCTTAAGAGAGAAAAGCCAGATTGGAAAGGGAAATGATGGGGCTTCACAATGTCAGATAGTCCAGAACCGTTGGTGGTTGCAAAGGACTTGGGAAAGGCGTTTGGGGACTTTGTTGCATTACACCCACTTAACGTGAAAGTTGCATCTGGCGAGTTTTTTGGTGTTTTCGGGCCCAATGGTGCAGGTAAATCAACATTCATCAAACTACTGACAGGACAACTTCGGTCAAGTATGGGCGGTGCTAAGGTACTTGGCATAAATGTCAGAGCCGATCCGAGAATGGTAAAGGCAAATGTGGGGATAGTTCCAGAATCAGAAAGCCCCCCATCATTCCTAACTGCGGCAGAATATCTTGAGTTCGTTGCTAGGCTAAGAAGCCTTGATGATATTGCCGGTAAGGTAGAATATTGGTTGGATTGGTTTGGAATCAAAGATAAAAGTAACACACTATGCAAAGATCTCTCAAAGGGTCAGCGCCAGAAAGTGATGTTGGCAGGGGCATTTATCCATAAACCAAAGCTTCTATTCCTAGATGAGCCGTTTGTAAATCTAGATCCGATTTATCAGAGGAAGTGCCGAGAGCTTCTGCTTGAAATAGTAGAGGGTGGTGGAACAATATTCCTATGTACGCATATTCTTGAAGTGGCTGAAAGGCTTTGTACAAGGGTTGCAGTGATTGATAGGGGTCACGTTCTTGCATCCGGTAGAGTTCAAGATCTGAAGGAGAGTGAAGATGAGACTCTTGAAGATGTATTCATCCGATTAGTTGGGACATCATTTGAAGAAATAGAGGCTATGGATGGTTCTGAGGAGGAGTGAGATTGCTCACAGACTATCATCCACCCAAGATTTCTGATTCCTTTTGGGTCACATTTCGAATGATGTTCAAAGAGGAGTGGAGGCAAAACATTGATTTTGCAAAGAAGAGACATATTGCACTTTTCCCAGTAATGTTAGCGCTTCTCTCAATGATTATGACAGTTGGATTACGATATTTGACTGGAGAGGTTCTTATTGGGCCTAATAGTGAACAACAAGCCTTCTCTTGGGACCAGTTAAAAATTTACATGCATGGTGGCATATTTGCCTTCTCGCTTTCAATGGGTTCATTTGCTTTCATTGGCAGAGTGATGGTTTCACAAAGAGATGGAGGTAAGAACTACTTGTTAGCAACTCCAGCAGTACAACCATTGGATTTAGTGACAAATTATTTTGCTTACTATGCTAAGGAGTTTAGTTACTACGTACTCATGTTGCTGACACCTGCAATAGTAGGGATGGCTTGTGGGATATTTCTAGAGCAAATGGTTTCACTTTCTACTCCATTAGAGTGGAGTTCTCTACCGGTCGTCTTTCTTGCTTTGACAACCACACTGGCACAGGGGTTAGCGATTTCCTTCATTGCATCTTCACTATTCAGTAGAGGGGGTCGTTGGTCATATCTTATTCCAATTGCTGGAGTTGGATTAGCACTTCTAGGTGCGTTGCAGTATATTGACATCCGCTTATTGATTCCAGGTATGTTGTACCAATTTTCTCATCAACATTGGATTCCTTTAGTTAGCATACCAATCTCATTTTTTATTGCCTATATTGGTGCTCATCTTGTGCCCGATGATTTCGAAATTCATGTTTCTGCAAAGAGTGAATTACTAACACCGGTTTGGGAACGATTACCTTTCCTTGGCAATGGCATGTTGAGATTACTAGTGGCAAAAGATTTGGTTGATTTGTGGCGTTCTAATACCTTAGTTAAGATGCTAATTTCATATACAGTCCCGCTTCTTTTCCTACTGCTACTTGCATGGTTGGTAGATTTTGCATCCTTTCCAATTCCATTCAATCTTCTTTCATACGCGCCGTTTCTTGGTTTCTTCGGATTCCAATTTTATTCATGGCTTAATGGAATGGATTCCCCGGATTTTCTAAACGGTTTTCCGGTAACTTTACCTCAACTGTTGAGAGCTAAAATAGTGGTTTATTTCTTAATCACAACCTGGATTTCAATTATTTTCTTAATCATAATGGGTAAAGTCCTTGATCAAATGTGGGCATTACCAGCGGCTCTAATTGTCATGATTGCAAATTCGATTTATATTGTCAGCTTAACTGCTCTATTGATGGGTCCAAGGCCAAATAAAGCAATTTTTGATACCTCAATAATGGCTTGGTTTTACATCGGAACAATAATTCCACTTTTGTCACTTTTCCTAATTTCATTCACTCAAGGAGATATGTCAATCTACGAGAATTGGGGGCAGATGGTTTCAGATCAAGGATTGGATGCTACTACTGCAGTATTGGTTGAAGGGAACTCAGCTGGACAAGGACTTCGAGGAATACTCTATGTTAGTTTGCTACTAACTCTTCTTGGGATAGCTTTCATGATGATGCTAAACAGAAGATGGGGTCGGAAACCTTTCGAAAACTGAGAATATTCATCACCCAATATACCCGCTTCTGTCAAACTTCTTCAATAGTGTGCATTACTTCCCTAATCTATAACCAAAGGTTATAGTGAATTGAGAACGGTCGCCAAAGCGGAGCCGGAGGTTTGGACGTGGCGAAAAAAAGACGTGGTCGGCCAAAAAGACAGCGAAGACAACGCCAGCAGGCACAGTATGAGGTCTTGGATAAGTACCCTGTACTACCCCCTCATGCCTTTGCTCGAATTGTCCGTGATTTGAGGTCACTGAACATAATGTACCAAGCAATTGAGCCACCATTGAATAAGAAGGAACAAGCGCAATTTGATGAAATAATGGACATTTACGTCAAATCACTTACTGCCGATATTGAGGAAATTGACGCAGATCCCGATGGATATTTGCGAGCAGCGATGGATCAAATTATCAAATCCTATGGGATGAAGATTTCTAAGAAATCCCGATCTAAGATTTTCTATTATTTGCGCAGGGATTTGCTGGGCTATGGCCGCATGGATGTTCTGATGAACGACGCAAACGTCGAAGACGTCTCGTTGGATGGCACAAATATTCCAATTTTCGCATATCACAGGAAATTTGAGTCTGTAGAAACATCAATTGCTTGGCCAACTGATGAGGAATTGGAATCATTCGTAATTAAGTTGGCTCAGCGTTGTGGGAAACACATTTCAGTTGCAGAACCATTACTGGATGCAACGCTAATGGACGGCTCAAGAATCGTAATGAAGTTAGGATATGAGATTTCAACAAAGGGTTCTACCTTCTGTATTAGGCGATTTAGAGAAGACCCGTTTTCACCCTGTGATATTGTAGCGTTCAGAACAATGACAAGTCTGATGGTGGCATACATGTGGATTGCTTTCCAACAAGGAATTTCTATGTTGTTCGTTGGTGGTACTGCATCCGGAAAAACCACCACTCTAAATGCGATGGCTCTTTTCATCCCATGGCAAATGAAGATTGTCAGTATAGAATCTACCAGGGAAGTTAATATCCCTCAACCAAATTGGATTCCTGGTTTAACTCGTCAAGGTTTTGGTGGTGAATCAGACGACGGTGTGATAGGTGAGTTCGAATTGTTGAAAGCAGCTCTTAGGGAGCGACCAGAATACATCATTGTGGGGGAAATTCGTGGTGCTGAAGCTTACGTTCTGTTTCAAGCAATGGCAACAGGACATTGTTCATATTCAACAGTTCACGCTGATTCGGTACCTTCACTCGTTCACCGACTTGAGAATAAGCCGATTGATATTCCACGTGTTCTATTACCTGCTCTTGAAGCATGTTCTATTCAGATGCAAACTAGAATTAATGGGCGCCGTGTTAGAAGAACTAAACAAGTGGTCGAAATCGTGGGGGTTGATCCTCATAGTCTTGAAGTTATTACTAACGAGGTTTTCAAGTGGGACCCAGCTAGAGACGACTACGACTTTAGCGGTAAATCATACGTTCTAGAGAAAATAATGGTAAAAATCAATTTTTCCCAAGAAAGAATGAGAGACGAATTGCGAACTAGAAAGCGGATTCTCGATTGGATGGTATTGAACGACATTCGTCGTTCAGACCAAGTTGCGCAGATTATTACTGAGTACTATGTCAGACCACAAGCGGTTTTAGCAAGAGTTGATGGGCTTCAGTGAGGGGTTGATTGGATGGCCAAAAAGGCGGAAGAATCCAACAAAAAGCGGTTTGAGGGTATGACTCTAACTGGCTGGCAGCGTTTTTCGAATCTTTTCCTTGGGAGATTACTTCGTTCTAAGACTAGAAAAAACAAAGAGTTGCAGAAAACATTGCTACAGGCAGATATTCGAATTATGCCTGAGGTTTACAAGGCAACGGCAATAATGAGCACTGTGGTCTCTATATTCATTTTTGTTGGTATCCTAATAATTGCTTTATTACCTGAAATTGGAGCCTTTGCTTTATGGGAAAATATGCAGAACCCAGACACAGTTCTACCATGTATCGAATGGGCATTTTGGCACCCTAATGATATCAATCCGAATCTTAATTGGGGTGGCGAAGGTCTAGATGGTGTCTGGGTAGCATATGGTGGATGCCCGCATTACGCAACAAAATCAATCCCAGCTATTGCCCGATATGGAATCATACTTTTCTGTGGGCTAATCGGTCCGACAATGGCATATCGTCATTTCATGAATGCAGCAGAACGCCAAAGAAAGGAACGCTCTGAGGAACTTGAGAAGTACCTTCCTTATGCGGCATCATATACCGCTGCAATGTCAGCAGCTAATGCCACACCGTCAAAAATTTTCAAATCATTAGCAGTCAATCAAGAAATATACGGCAATATCTCTTATGATTCAGCAATGATATACCGAGACATCACCCTACTTGGAATGGATTTGGTATCAGCCATTAAATTGTCAGTCAATCGTGCAGCATCTCCTTGGGTATCTGAATTCTTTCAAGGAATGGTGGGGACACTACAGTCGGGTGGTAACTTGAAGATTTACTTCTTGAATAGGGCAGAGCACTACATGCGTGAAAATCGAATTAGGCTGGGAGTGTTCCTAGAAACTCTAGCTATGATGGCTGAATCTTATGTTGTTGTTGCAGTCGCTATGCCGCTTTTCCTAATCGTGATGTTGGTCATCATGTTTTGGGTATCGGGTGCGGGTTCTGAACTCTCTGAAGGAATGGTTTATCTCGTGGTATTAGGTGTTCTTCCAGTAATTCATATTGCTTACAGTATTCTAGTTTGGATGATGAGTAAAGAGATGGAAATGTAATCATTGGTGAAGAAATGGCTAGGAAGAAAAAGGGAAAGATTCGCGTCAAACTCGACCTTCCAAAGGATGACAGCACGCGTAGAAATTTCCTGACAATTACGATTATTGGAGTATTTCTTGGATTATTATCTCTAACATTTTGGGCCACTAATGCCTCACTAGTTTTCGGGGTATTGGCGCCAGCACCTGCTAATGGAAATCCAGTTTTCATCAACACAGCGTGTGGTTTCGACCCAAACGGCCCTACTCCAGATTATTCTCAAAATGAAAGTTGTTTTTGGACCAAGGAAAGGGCAGCGACTCAGACAATGACACTTCAGTGGGAGAATGTGAAAGGGCCCGGTTTGGGGCAAAGATTTGATGTTCCAGGAATTGATGAGTTGCGATTGGGAACACTTTCACACCCGCCTCAGGAAATGAGGGTTAGTTGTTACGCTTCTGCAGATCAAGATTTCCCGTTCACTCTTACAGTTTGGGAGCCCTCGGCGGGTGCAACTAGTATGGGTATAGAACATACAATCTCAGCAATCACCAATCAGGACGATTGTACCTTGAAAATAGGAAATGCGGGTCAGAGCGTTGGGTGGGAGGTCTGGTTGAAGTTTGATAGATCACTGCCTCGAATGAATGATTTCACATTGACAGTCGAGGTCGATTCATATGACGGGATACCTGACTGGATGAACAACGCATCTCAATTTATTGGCCCAGAGGTAAACTTGGGACCAGTCAATCTTCGTCCATTTATTTTCATTAATTGGTTCGGGTATGGATTTGTTCTAATTGCCTTCCCTGGTGCGCTATATTGGGATAGGCAGATGAAGAAGATTGATGCTATTGAAGAAAAATTCCCAGATTTCCTTCGAGATTTAGCAGAGTATTGGAAAGGGGGGTTGTCAATGACTTTGGCTGTTAGAACGTTAGCCAATTCGGAATATGGGGCTTTGAATCAAGAGGTTCAAAAAATGGCACAACAACTCTCTTGGGGTGTTGCATTTGGGGATGTAATTGTTCTCTTTTCAGAAAGAGTTGGGACACCCCTAGTTAAACGAGCAATTAGTCTGATAGGAGAGGCTAATAGGGCAGGAGGTAAGATTTCAGATATCTTAGTAACAGCAGCTAATGACAGCCGTGAAATTAAATTCCTAGAAGGTGAAAGAGAGAGAGCAATTGCATCTTATATCGCTGTTATTTGGACTTCTTACTTCGTTTTCCTAGGCGTTATTGTTGTATTGGCGAAGGTTTTCATTCCAGCTATTGCCTCATCCAATTCTGGAGATGATAGCGCACAAATTGGTAACATGGTGATTCGCGCAATCGATCCCCTTTTCTTCCTTGTAGTGTTCTTTTACGGAGTTAGCGCGCAGGCTCTCGGCAATGGTGCGATGGCTGGGCTAATGGCTACAGGGAGACTATCCAGTGGTATGAAACACGCAGGAATGATGCTCATAATGGCAATTCTAGCATTCAATCTAGTAGCATTCTCGCCAGACTTATTGGGTATTCAAGGTGACATGGGGTTGAATCCAGCTCTCGGGACTTTTATTCCAGGGTGATGAGTAAATGCAACACCGTCAGGTCTCTCCAGATTCCCGTGCCCAAGTACATGTTTTGGAGATGCTAACACTGTTCTGGCTGTTCTTCATGTCTGCAACGTTCATTCTCCAACTACAGATTCCAGACCCAGTTTCTTCTTCTTCCGATGGCCAGCTTCAACTAGCTGCAGAAGATGCATTTGTTCAAGAGATGGGATTCGATGCAGTTGATTCTACAAATCACACAAATAGATTGTCGGAGTTACTCTCTCAAGGTGATTTAGGGGTTGCTTGTGATGCTCTATTAAATGGATTGCCAGGTTCGGTTCAAGGTAATTGTTGGGTAGCGGAAAATGAAGGAGATATCTCTAGACATGGCCTAGGCAGCACTCCAATTGGTAGAACAATGAGTGTTCACCAACTTGTCACAGATGGTGGAAATATCTGGACGGTTACACTACAAGTGTGGTATGTTGGAGGGGGTCTTTGATGGTTCAAATTAGAGAGGATGGCGGTCAAATGTTACTGGCAACGGGGATTGTTCTAATGCTTTCTCTACTATCCATGGCTTGGTTTGGGGTCTCGGTTGCAGGTTTAGGAGATCCGTATGACCCAGGGACGGGCGAGGTTATTCAAGTTACAGAATCATTTTCAGATGTTTGGCAACCATTGATTGAGAACAGGAGTAACGCCTTCATTTCAGATGGGGCTGACTGGCAAACCTCTGTTGATGCTGCTGCAAATTCCACGGCTTCTGATTTAATGAGACACGGAGAACATAGGGGTGTAGAAATAATTCTTAACCAAATTAGCGTGACGAACAATAGTGGTGTTTTCACTATTACTTGTGATGTTGGAATTGCAGACAGGCATGCTAGATTACAAATGAGTTATTTTGAAGCAAATATCGAAATCAATTAGGATGATTTCATTGAAGTAGAGTTGTATTGTGCAACCTCTCAGAATGTATTTTCAAACTAAGTAACCGTTAAGTAGGCACTAAATAACCCCTGAGGGGGTTGATTATGGACTCAGCGGATTCGCATCGTAAGCCGAGGAAAGGGACTGAGTCCTCAGAATTTGGGGTATCGAAAAGAGAAGGTCACGATTCCTCAAAATATTACAATTCAAGACTTTACGAGAACGTCCCCAAGGAAAGTGATGTTGGGGATCCAGTTGAATTTCCTGAGTCATTACTAGACAAGTTATTTTGTCAAGATGCAAGAGATATGAGCCAAATTCCATCAAACAGTATTCATCACATGATTACATCGCCACCCTACAATGTTTCGAAGGAGTATGATGATAATTTAACACTCCAAGAATACCTAGAACTCCTAAGAGGTGTTTTCAAAGAAGTCTACAGAGTCTTGGTTCCGGGTGGTCGTGCAGTAGTTAATATTGCAAATGTAGGAAGAAAGCCTTACATTCCCCTTTCAACTTATGTTAACACGATAATGTTAGAATTAGGTTTTCTTATGCGGGGAGAAATCATATGGGATAAATCAGCAACAGCTGGTTCAAGCACGGCCTGGGGTTCATTCCAATCTTCTTCTAACCCCTGTCTTAGAGATATCCATGAGTACATTCTTGTATTCTCTAAAGGTTCATTTAAATTGAACCGAACGAAGGAAGAAATGGAAAATGGCCGCCAAGATACGATAGAAAAACAGGAATTCATAGACTTGACAAAATCAATCTGGAAATTTCCGACAGCATCTGCAAAAAGCATTGGCCACCCTGCCCCATTTCCAACAGAACTCCCTCGCAGAACGATAGAATTCTATACATTTGCCGGGGATGTAGTTCTTGACCCATTTTTGGGTTCGGGTTCTACTGCGTTAGCAGCAAAGGAAACGGGAAGACATTTCATCGGTTTCGATGTTTCTAAAGAATACATAGAACTGGCCCGAAGTCGAATTGATAAAGTTACATGAAATTGGAATTAAACCTGTACTAACAGGTTAGTCAGACCCGTCAGACTTAGGATATCCTTTGTTTCATCATTCTCTTCCAAAGAGGTGGGATGAGGCAAGGCCAAAAAATAGCAAAGTAACCGGAAGGTAGTGTGGGTGCATCCTCATAGGGTTGGAGTTTCCAAAATGGCAAACTAGCTTCAAGGTGGTGTGCGGGGTGTCTAGTAAGTTCAAACAATGCCCATCGGCTCAATCGCTTTTCTGTTTGCCACGAATGCGCTTCTGTTTGTCTTTCGTTGTCTTCTCTTCTAAGGCCATAGTGGCGGATGTAATTTACGTATTCAAGCAAAAATATGCTAACTGCTGCTTGATAAAGAATTGCTAAAGCAACTATTTGATTAATCAATAACCAAATAGATATGAAAAATAATACTTCAATGGTCACCACTAAAACTATTGGATTTAATAGAAAGAATTCACTCTTACCTTTTTTCTGCGCTCTCTTCTTTTCTATTTTCCATGAACTAACATATTGTCCGGGAATACAGTATAGCATATGTAACCACAGTCCTCGGCCAGAGGGGGCGCTAACTGGATCTTTCTCTGTAGCTACATTTTTGTGATGATTGTAATTGTGCTCAGTAGTAAAATGCCCATAAAATGCGAGATATAGATTTATTCTTGCTAGCCACCAACCAAATGAACGTGGTTTTGTATGCCCCAGTTCGTGACCTACTAAAATTCCAGAAATGCCAGTTGCCATGCCAGTTGACAAACCTGCTAGCCAAAATGTAGCGGTATATCCGTCAAGAAAAATTCGATATCCAAATGAGAGAAGAATTATTGGATTTATTATTCCATGTGCGTACAGCATGGCAACCAAAATTTTGCTATGTTCATGGGGTGGCCTTGGTTGAGAAATTTGTCCAGAGAGGTGATCTAATATCGGAAAAATTCCAAGAGCGATGATGATTGCGGAAGCTGAATAATACCCACCAATATAATTTCCAATGATTGCTGCAATCGGAATAATGAAACTGACCAAGTAGCGGTATTT
>CAYNXD010000036.1:0-10836 GCA_964401115.1 uncultured Candidatus Poseidoniales archaeon
GTGTGCTGGTGGGGGTGGCGTTACTGGTTGGGTTGATATTGGTGCTGGCGGGGTTGGCGCTACGGGTTGGGGAGATGTTGTCTGTGTTGGCTGGGGGTTTGATTGAGGTGGTGTTACTTGTGGAACAACACTTTTTGTTGGGGCTCCTAGACAAGCAATTGGTGTTACTGAGCCTGACTTTGCCTGCTCAGTTGCTTCATGCAATTCACGCGCTAATACCAATAATGAATCTTTGTTGGCACTAGGTGATGATACTAATTCCTCATACATCGTGATATAATGAGCTAGTAAAGGTAAGCCGCCAACCAAATGACCCAGCCCAAATAATCGTAGAAGGGAAAACACATCAATTAGTGGCTCAATAGTACTCATCTCATGTTCGGGTAATCCAGGATGCGGGCCACTTTCTCCTTCTGAATTTTCTTGCCCCAAGTAATATCGCAAGGGATCTGAGATTGTAATTAAACCGAATGGACCTGCTAGTAGATAGTAAATTTCACCGCCTTCACAGCCCAATCTATTTGCTGCCTCCTCAAATCCGAATTCAGCCTGAAGAACTAGATCTATTGTCAGAGAGAAAAACTCACCCATTCCATTTAGACGGTCTGTCTGATTAAGACGAACGATGATATCTGCAGAATCAATTACTCCAAAGTAGGCCGCTGCTTCATCAACAGCAATACCATCAGGCAATGAGGCCCCTTCCGTTTCTACACTGACGTCATCCATTTGTCTTCCCCCAAACCCCTCCAGACTAAACGGTGCTTACACGACTACCAGAGCCTATTACTCATGAAGGCTCCGGATTCTTCTAGATTGAATTACATTCAAGAAAATTAGGATTCATTGATGATATATCGAGATTGTTTGGCATTCCAACCCTCTGTTTGCAATTTGCGTAGTAGATTTCGTTCGGATTCTCCTTTTGCAAGCGCAGAGCGAGTTTCGCCGAGTGATTTTTCATAATTTGCAGAATCTCTAGGTGAAAAAATGTCCTCCCAAGCCTCACTAGGAACTGCTACCATTCCTTCGGGTTTGCTTGATTCTGTTTTTACAGAGCTTGTTTTACGAGTTGAACGTGTCTTACGAGTTGAACGTGTCTTGACGGTTTTTGTAGGTGGAGAGCCACCTGTAACCTTGCGAGTCTTTCTTGTTGCAGGCTTGGAATCTGGCTCAACATTTCCTGAAACCACCTTACGCCTCGTTGCTTTCACAGGTGGGCTTGATGAGCGAGATGGACCAGCGGGAGCGGCTCCCCTAGGTGGGCCACCGCCCCTTCTTGGCGGACCTCCACCTCTTCTTGGTGGGCCTCCCCTATCAGGGGTAGCTGCTCGACTTGGTGGAGAGGAGGATGGGCCGCCTCCGCGGTTTGAGAAATCCTGTGTTGCAGTTGGTGCATTCCATCCAGCACCACGACTTGCTGAACCTGGTGCAAAAATGTCACTTTCTTCTTCCCAATCATCATCTTCATCGAATAATTCGTCATCATCCCAATCATCTTCGCCTCCACGAATTAATCTTACAGATGCTAAAATGATGATTAATAAAAGGACAAGCGCAGATACAGCGCCTACAGCAATCGTTGTCATTGGCATTCCTTCATCTTCTTCGGCGACATTATACCACTCATCGTACCAATTACATTCATGAAATTCTTCAGGAACAGATTCCCCAGGATTCGTAAGGGGGTCGTAGAATGGTTGCCATTTTTCACAATCATCTACTTCGTTTCCTGAACTATCGGTGGCTGAAGCACAACCTATTCCCAATACACCATTAAGAACCCCTGGTGTCAAAGGACATTCGTCTCCCTGATATCCTGTTTTATTATCACCAAACCCGTCTCCATCAGTATCCCTCCACTGGCTAGATTCGTTGATGAATGCATCTGCGCCATCAGCTACACCCCAACCTGATGTAGGATCGCTAAATCCGTCTCCATCGCTGTCAACACAACCCCAACGATCACCATAGGGGGCACCTAATGAGGCCCCAGGTTCAGTTGGACATGAATCCCCTTGGAATCCACTGGAATTGTCTCCAAAACCATCACCATCGTAATCTCCCCATTGAGATGGCTCAACAGGGAATGCATCTGAACTATCATCATATCCATCACCATCAGAATCAAGATCACTACGAGGACATCCTACATCATCCACAACTGCGCCCTCTGCTGTATCATTACAAGCGTCAATATCATTAGACACACCATCATTATCGCTATCCAATTGAATATCAGCACAACCAACTTCTGACACATTTAATCCCAATCCAGTATTTGGGCATTCATCATCAATATTCGGGACCCCATCAAAATCATCATCCAAGGTGAGTTGATCAGTGCTACAACCATTCGAATCTACCACGGCATCAGCAGTTGTGTTGGCACAATTGTCATTCGAGTTAGGGACGCCATCATTATCATCGTCCTTTTGATTCTCAGAACATCCCTTCCAAGGGCCATCTGTATCTACAGTCGCCCCTATTGATGTATTGGAACAATTATCCTCTTCATCGATAATCCCATCGCCGTCAGCGTCCTCTGCTGGAAGCGGACAACCACGGCCACCCACTCCATTCAAGTATCCGTATTCATTAGGGCAAAAGTCACCATTTGTCTTATTCGTGAAATCACCAAATCCGTCACCATCAGTATCTCTCCATTGCTCTGGGTTAGAAGAATTTGAGTCTGCATCACCGTTAGGGTGAGCAAGAGAATTAGAATCAGGATTGGAATATTGGTCTCCATCTGTGTCTGGGCATCCCAATCTATCAACGGTTGAATTACCCCAACTCACCGGGCAATCATCTGGCGTGGTCCCTTGTTGATTGTCCCCATAACCGTCGTTATCAGTGTCATTCCATTGAGTATAGTCCTCATTGAAAGCATCCCTGAGCCATGCGCCTATTGTTGAATTATCGCCGTACCCATCACCATCTTTGTCATGCCATTGCTGAGAACAATTTGTCAAATCAGAACATGCTTCTCCTGCATTCCCTCCACCTGGCCAATTATCGGCACAACCGTAGTGACCTTCTGAATCCGGTGCATGACATTGACTTCGATTATATACCCATGATGCTTCATTTTGATTTTCTGGCACGTACGGATCAGACCACCCATCGCCATCTGAATCAGGACAGCCTCCTCGATCAAAACTAGAGAATCCTTGGACTCCTGGACATTGATCCCCCAACCAATCAATAAACCAATAATCATTGCTTCCATCGTTGTCGACATCTACGCCGTTCATGGTTCTAAGAGTTGCATTTGCATATTCAAAGTCACGATTATCCCCCCAACCATCAACGTCTTCATCTTCCCATTGATTGCCATTAGTTGGGAATATGTCTATTGAAGAATCTACACCACAACAGTCCGGCCCGTGATTATCTAGGTGTCCGTCTGCGTCACTGTCACGTTGTTGATACCAATTTAGTGCATCTTGATCTGGGGTAGTTGTCCAAAGACCTGAAGAACTCCAACCATCACCATCAGGGTCTGGACAGCCAACACTATCAATCCATGAATCTCCATCGTTATTGTTAGGCCCTTCTGCTGGACAATCATCAATAATGTTAGCCCACCCATCCCAATCTGAATCTGCACATCCGAAATACCCCCACTTGCTAATGCGTTCCATAGTGGTTCCACCAAATGTGGGACAAACGTCAGTAGCAGGGCCATCTGGATTGTCGCCGTAACCATCTGAATCAGAATCCTCCCATTGCCCGCCAACTAGAGGTACTTCATCCACGGGAAGAGGTATGAAATCTCGGTCCCAATCGTCATAGATTCGGAAACTGTTCATGATGGAGTTAATACCATCCTGTTCAACCAAAACAAACCTAATTGTACCATCATCATCAACTTCCATGTCTCCGAGATTTAATTGCGATGTTTGGGATGAACTGTATGTCCAAACATCATTTACTACAGAACCATCGAGAATTGCAAGTGATGCTACACTGTTGCCACCATCATGTAAAATCCATGATGTCCCATCACTATCTGTTGCCGCACTAATTAATCCAATTCCTGCAAGCGAACCAGCACCTCCAATTATGGTGCAAGAATTATTGTCACAGAGTTCGTAACCACTACTAGTTGCAAACAGGGCTGACCCCATAGATGAATCTACAATTACAGCCTTGGCTGTTGTAACAGATACTGAGCCAGAATTGAGTGAATTAACTCCATCATTGTACTCTAATAATTCGTATGAATTCAAAGTCTGCATCGCGACCAATAGAGATGATTCTCTGCATGAGGTATCTATGGATGACGCAACATCGCTTGAAAGGGTGTATGTAGATGTGTTACCTTCTTCATCGTAGTAGGTAACCAGCGTTTCATTCGCCGTACTTCGAGCAAAAGCAATTGTACCATTTGAGAATATGCAGGAGCTTCCCACATCATATCCCGTGATTGCACTGGTTGAATTGAAAGCGACGATTGATGTTGAATTGTCACCCAATAAAGTAGTAGCGAATCCAATATCTGATTCTGATCTATAATTTGTGTAAGACGTAGAAGAATTATGTACTTCGGAATAGAATATGTGGCTTTGTTCATCAATTATTGCCAAATCAATTGAATTGATTGAGTTAGACAATGTTGGGTGGCTTAGAGAGTACTTTGTATGCCCATTCTGTTGTATGAAAGAAGTGCTATCAAGAATAATGGCTTTTCCAGAATGTGTCAAAATCATAGATATATTGGTAGTATCAAAAGTTTTTGTTTTCCAAGTCTCTGTTGCATCGATGGCAGCATTTGGCCTCTCAAGGTGGTGAGCCTCTCCGTTCCCAGTGACAAATATGTGGAATCTTCCCAAATCATCCAATTCTAAATCAATATCACTTGTTACCATCGAAATATCTGTCACATCACTATTCAATTTCTCAATTTGAACAACGGCACCAACAGAATTACCAGCCATATCCTTGTCCAGTGATGTGATAATTATCTCAATTTGGCCATCTCCATCTAGGTCGCCACCACCACCAACAGTTCGACCTAAGTGTTGGCCAGTTACCCCAGTAGCGAGGTGTGAGTTAGCCCCTCTTCTGAGATAATCTGTTTGATCCGCAAAGAAGTACTCCACTTTTCCTGGTGATGTCCCTAAACCAATTGATGAGATTGCGACTTCTTCTAATCCATCATCATTGATATCTCCAATAGTAGAGACAGCACTACCAAACAATTGATTTGATTCTGTGCCAACCATCTCTAAAGCAGGATCATCTGGGAAACCTGCTGAATCTCCTAAAAATAATCTCACTTTTCCAAGAGCGGCGTTGTCGAATAGTGGCTCACTAAAAGCAAAATCATCAAAGCCATCTTGATTTACATCACCAACACCTGTGACTGCGTATCCAAGTAATGTGTTCGTCGTAGAAGTGGTCCAATGATTATCCATAGTCATCCAACCCGTCCCTGAACCAGTATAGACTTCGACACGGCCACTGCCAGTGAGTTCTGAAAATGATCCCGCTGCACCTAATGCGATATCATCAAAACCATCACCATTGATATCACCAATTCCTGCAAGTGACCAACCTTGCACAACGTTCTGCCAATATCCTCTCGTAGTCCAAGAATCTGACATCTCGGGACCGGATGCAGAACCAAGATAGAGGTAGACCTTTCCTTCACCACCAGATTGTGTAAAGCCTGTGGAAGAAATTAAGATGTCATCAAACCCGTCATCATTTACGTCTCCTGCTGTAGAAACCGTCCCCCCAAACTTATCTCCCGAATTTTCTCCTTCTACAACCCAGTCTGGTGAGGTATGAGAATGGTTGCCCCCAAAATAAACGAATGATTTACCTGTTGGATAACCCCAGTTATCAACTGCTCCAGTGGCTCCAACTAACAAATCTTCACAGCCATCATCATTTACATCTCCGGCATTAGCAATACTAGAGCCAAATCTATCGCCCCCTACTGAACCATAAAGGACGAAATCTGCGACAGCCGAAAGGCCAATTGAAGAACCCCAAAAAATTTCGACAGCACCTACACTAGAGTTAGCATCGGGCTTGCTAACAATCAAATCTTCGATTCCATCACAATCAAAATCAAGAGTGTTGAATGCTTGAGTTGCGTACTCATCAGCAATTGAACCACTTGCTATTGTTTGAATTGATGGTGAAATCCTCCCATTTTCTTGACCACTAAGATCTCTAACTATTCTCAAATTAGTTGAAGATGATGTTGAGTAAGCATATTGCATATTACCAGTACTGGTATCTTTGGCAAAAGCAAGAGCTGGCCCAATGTCTGCACCCGCGGTTAAGGCATTAAGATTCCAACCTCCATTAGCATCCATTACACCATGAATAATTTGCATACTGTCTAAATTACGGTAGAAAATGTTCAGAGAATCATCATCTTCCAGATATGCATCATATCCATTGCCTATTCTAGTACCCGGCATTAGTTCTGTGTGAGTCCACCAAGTAGTATAGGTGGATAAGTGGAGACTATTGTTAGAATCCAACCATAGAATATTTTGATCTCCTTGAGAATCAAGAAGTAATGTGATTTCTGAAACTGTCGTTAGATTTTCTATCGTCCTAATATTCCAATCCCATGGACCTCCATTTGCACCCCACGTCTGATATGCAACCCTGAGAAAACCTGACTCATTTGTATAAGCAATGTGAGATTTTTCTCTATCATCCACTGCAATGGAGCACTTCTCGCCAAGCCCAGCACCACCAGATTCAACCTGGGACAAACTTGTCCCACCGCCAAACTCTAGTTTTGCTAACCAAATTCCACCACCAGATTCATGCATACAACCGCGTACCCTCCCTCGGTCATCTTGAGTGAGGTCGATTTCATCGAAAGAAAGAGAGGTGTTGAGGGCTGTTACATGCCACTCATCCATACCTCTATCTGAATCAACCAACCAATCTGAACCATTAATCACAACTGTTTGGCCTGCAAATTGGTAACCACTTCCATTTGTGAATGATACTGTTGATGAGTAGCCATCATCTTCCGATAGCGATGAAGGTTCGAAATATTGCTTTACTGCAAGTGGGGAAAGTGATGCAAATATCATCAAGAGAACCAAAACTAGGGGTAAATTGTTTCTCTGACTGGACACACATGCGGCCCCCATGGGGCCGATGGGGTACCTACTTCGGTAAAAGAGTAATCAGTGAGTGAGTTAAAATTAGTTAAGCAAACAGGATAAATCAGTAACCGCTACAGGGTTTGTGTCCAGAGAGGTGGCCCTGCTAATTGGAGCGGGCGAAATCGGTGACAAGGAACGATTGAGCGACTCTTTTGACAAAGCTAATCAAATCGTTGCAGTAGATGGAGGGATTCGCCATCTACGCTCGATGAATAAGGTTCCTACATTAGTAGTTGGAGACTTAGATTCAGCAAAAGATGAGGATTTACAATGGGCTAGAGAAAATGGGGCTGAAATTGTCCATCTTACAAGCCAATCTGAAAGCGATTTAGCAAAGGCACTAAATTTGTGTCACGAAAGAGAATGGTATGAAATTCTGGTTGATGGAATTGAAGGATCTAGACATGATCACTTGATTGGTGGATTTGCGACACTTGCTAATGCCGATCAAAGCCTGAATATATCTGCTAATCTACTCTCTACATCTCTCCATCGTTTTGTAACAGGTTTTTCGGGTAAAATAGCACTCAGTGGTACATTTTCAATATTCAGTTTTGGAACCACAAACGTCACTCTGTTGGGTCCTGAATGGGAATTGAATGAAGAAAATATCACATTCTCAACTCGTGGCCTCTCAAATGTTGCTCATTGTGATGCAGAACTCACCATTCATGGTGGTGACCCATTGTTTATTCTCATAAATCAATAATTGGAAAATTTACTTCCAAATCGCTGACTCTGCCCAAGGCAATCCTATGGCAATACCGATTATTTCTAGAATGATATAATTCCATATAAAATAGATTAAGAATGTGGCAGTCAAAACGGCTAGAGTGGTGTTGATTATTCGCTGCCTTTCTCTCTTAGCATCGTCAAATGTGCAAATTCCTCTACTACGAAAATGTATGATTAGACCAATTGATACCATACCTAGAGAAACAAGATACAGTATTGGTCGAGCAATTCCATAATACAAGTCATTGGAGAGCTGATCTGCTGCAACTATTGCTGAAGAGCCAGCGAATAATACCCAAACTATACTTGGAAAACAACACATGCTAGCAGTCAAAGCAGTAAGGCCAATCATTTTCCAAAGTGATTTCGCCTCATCAAGAGGATTGCCCTCAGCCTGTCCTTCACTAACATCAGCCACAGCAACACCTCAGCAGGGCGCCCTCAAGGGGGCTGTAAATTAAGATGTGCCATTGATTAACAATCAGTTCAGCATGCACCATTGCTACCCATTGAAACCGAGTCAGATATGTCATCCCACTCCAATGAGGGTACGCACAAATCTGGATTGCTGTAGATGTACACATAGTCATCAACTGCAGTTAGAGAACTCGTTAAATCGATATCTGAAAGAACATCATGACCTGAGATATAGAGATAGCCCTCTACATGTTCAAGACTGGACATATCAATTGATAAGAGCTCATCATTGTTATCGAAATAGACATATCCTTGATCTCCATATCCATTTACATACACATTTTTTAGACTTGATAGATCGATTGACTCAAGAGCGTAGTTATGGTAAAAATAGACATATCCTCCATCGTTGTCATCGTTATCACCAACTTCTTCAAGACTCGATAAATCAACAGATTCTAGAGCATCATTTTGGTGGAAATAAACATATCTTTCAACCTCCTGAAGATTAGGTAAGGATACTGTCTCTAAATCTTCATTTTGGTGGAAATATGCGTACTGATAGATCTTCTCTAGATGAGGTAAGCTAACATCAGTCACTCCACTTGTTTGGTGCAGGTAAAGTGCCCTCAAATCTGTACAATGCGTGTAACTAGATACATCATCTTGAGTTTCAATTACTGCAAATACATCCGAGCAAGATTCTGTGGTTACTGTAGTTCCACCTGTGCTGGAACTGTCGCTGACAGAACTACCGCCAGATGCCCCATCGACTAAGATCAAAGGCGAGCCACCTACAGAACGGCCACCATTTGTAATTGAAATTGTAACCGGACAAATAGTGCCATCACAGATATCTTCAGTGCCTTCCTTCAAAAATAGATATTCACTAGGTTCCCAAACATTGTCATTATCACCAGCTGCCTGACTAATCTCACAATCATCACCTTCAAGAACACTGCAAGTGTAAACATTATCGCCAATAGAAATTGTAATTTTTACAAATGCCCAAGATAACTCATCCTTACCCGTCATCTGCATTTTTATCAATGTGTCTTCTGCTCCCGGCCCCGTTTCATCTGCCGCATCCTCTGCAGTGTAGGTGTTCAAGGTGTTTAATGTAGTATCAGTACCTTCACTAGCCAAATTATTGGCCCATACATACAACACTCCCGCAAGAACCACCGTAATTGCAACCATCAGAATGGTCGCTATTACCGGACTTACTGCTCTATCTTCATCATTCATTTTCTCAAATTTTCTCATTTTCATTACCTCTTCAATAATTCCTCAAATCTAAACTGAGGACGCTATAGATTTACTACCGCAACAACCTGCATCTTCGCTGAGGTAGCGAAGATCCCAAGTCGATAAATCGGAACTAGTGTATACTGCGTGATAATGCTCTTGAGAACCATCTACTGTACCATCAATCATCCCTGCAAGAACATACGTACCATCGACAAATGTCATAGTAGAACCCGTGTACATTGGGTTGTAGAATGTTGTCCATGTTTCTCCATCACTGGAATATGCTCCTCGAGAATCAGTTTCACTTCCTCCACTACCCCCATCAGTTGCAATAAATTGATTTCCATCGTGGATTAGACGCTTCATTACCCCACAACCAGAATAGCTGCAAGAAATCTTGTCAAAAGATTCGGATGACCAATCAGTTCCATCATCAGATTGAGCAACTATCCATGGTCCGCTACCTCCTGCACTTTTCTTAACTGCCCAAAATTTACCATCTGCATAAGCACAGGAATCTGGATGAACGATATATCCTGAAGGTGAATTGGTCGCTGTATCCCAGTCCTCTCCATCAGTAGAATACACTGCTCCAGAACTAGCAATAGATACGAAGGTACCCTCTCCATACATTGTACAAGAGAGCCATGCTGTTCCGGAATTAGAACTTACATCGTCCTGTGTATTGGTCCAAGACATGCCATCAGTTGACTTGTACATCACCCAACCTCCTGAGCCCTTTCCTGCGGAAACAAACATGCCATTACCATAAGCGAGGCTATTGTAATTGTAGTAACTCTTTGTGATTTTCTCCTCAGTCCATGTATCACCATCACTAGAGTAAGCGAAGTACATGTCATATCCGTCATTTGATGTGGTCACAAACTTGCCTTCACCAAACTCTAGGTCGGGAGCATAGCCACCTGAATCAAATGGTAATACGTCGCCTGATGCCCATGATTGAGCGTCAGAGCTGTAGAGTGTGTTACCTTCATCATCTATCGTCACAATCGTATAACTGCTAGAAGACGGGGTTGTTGTACCTCCTGTACTACTGCTTCCACCAACATTTCCTCCTTGACCGCTCACTCCATCACCAGCAACTGTACGTCCATTGTGAGTGACTGATATCTGGAGAAGACATTCTGCATCATCACAAATGTCTTCAGTTCCTTCTGAAAGGAAAAGATACTCACCAGGTTCCCAAGAATTATCGTTATCTCCAGCCGCTTGACTGATTTCACAGTCATCACCAGCGACTACACTGCATGTGTATACATTG
>CAYNXD010000037.1:0-6426 GCA_964401115.1 uncultured Candidatus Poseidoniales archaeon
TACTGTAGACTCTCCTGCTGAATTTTCTGGAGGGGGACCTCCGGACGATGCTAGGACTTGAACTGAAAGCATCAAAACCAAAAAAATTACCAGCAAAGAACGAGGACTGACTAAACGCACGGCAACACCAGTAGATGCCTCGACTAGTGGGCGATTGATAACCGTTGCTTGGAAGCCATCCCTTTAGGGATGGAGTTTGCATTAATTTAACATCGTGAAAAAAAACGATTTCCGCTAAAGATCCTTGATGGCGGAATTCAATTCATTCATCATCTTCTTCCCATCACCAAATAGCATCATTGTCTTGTCTTCATAAAATAAGTCGTTATCGACGCCAGCATATCCAACATTCAAACTTCGCTTCAAAATAACAACAACTCTTGCCTTATCGGCATCAATAATCGGCATACCACCCAGAGGGCCTTCTCCCGATCGTGCAACTGGATTAACAGTGTCATTCGCACCTATAATTAATGCAACATCTGTTTCAGGTAGTTCGCTATTTATGTCGTCCATTTCAATCAATTGTTCATATGGGACATTGGCCTCTGCCAGTAACACATTCATGTGACCTGGCATCCGGCCAGCTACCGGGTGAATTCCGTACTTTATTTCAACACCTTGGGCTTCTAATAAATCTGCGAACTCCTTGACTGCATGTTGAGCCTGACTAACCGCCATCCCATATCCAGGAATGATTACACAAGATGTAATACCATCGCAAACCATGGCAACCTCTTCTGGGTCGCTTCCAACTTTTGTTCTTGTAACAGTCTCCTTACCCCCACCGCCAAATGACTTGAAAAGCACAGCAGTAAGAGTCCTATTCATCGCCTTGCACATGATGAAAGTTAGAATTAAGCCAGCAGCCCCTACCATAGAACCTGCTATTATCAGCACATTATTACCAATCACAAATCCTGTAAAGGCTGCAGCAATACCTGACAGTGAATTTAACAAACTAACAACAACAGGCATATCAGCACCACCAATTGGCAAAACAAACAATATCCCAAGTAAGCAAGATGAGGCGACTAGGCCATAGATGTAATCCGTATTATTTGGCTCTTGAATAGTCAGTACAATTAGAGAAATTGAAGAGATTAAAAGACAAACTTTAACGAAATTTAGCCACGGGGGACCCCAAGTTGGGAAACTAACCCATTTCCTGCGCCCCCTAGAATCTTTTTTAGTGAAAGGAATGTAAAATCCACCCATTAGCTTACCCATCGCCATTAAGCTACCAGTAAGTGTTAGCCAACCAACTAATCCCGAAAGCCCAATCGCAACCCAAGTAGCGTATAGTTCAATACCAGAACTCGGTACATTCCCAACCTGGATACGACCCAACACCTCTGAGAGGCCAACGAGAGCTGATGCAGCACCGCCAAACCCATTGAATAGAGCAACAAGTTCGGGCATCCCTGTCATTTCTACGCGAATAGCCATCCAAGCCCCAATTATTGAACCAATAGCCAAACCCCCGACTATCAGTTCAAGTCCAATAATACCCTCAGTGTACATTTTTGCCAATGTAACTAGCACTGCCAAGAGCATCCCGTATGCCCCTAATCTGTTACCTTGGGGGGCTGTTTTTGGACTTGATAATCGCTTAATTCCGAAAATGAAAAGGGCAGCTGCAACGAGATAACCAATATCCCAAATAACTGTATCAACCATTTCATTCACCCCCCTTCTTTTTTCGCTTCCCAGCAATCATTTCTAGCATCCTATTTGTGACCATGAATCCCCCAACAACATTTATTGAAGCCATAACTAATGCTGCAAATGCAAGCCAAGCAGCCACCCCAGGATTACCATTATTGAATGCGGTATTTGATAGAATTAAAGCACCAACTATTGTAATTCCAGATATTGCATTCGCACCCGACATTAGTGGAGTATGAAGTGTAGGTGGAACCTTACTAATCAACTCAAAACCTAAGAAAATTGCTAGAACAAAAACTGTAATGCTTGCGACTAATGTTACTACGGTTAAAGTCATTCAATCACCTCCCTTAAACGGATCTGTTTTTCATGAATCTCTCCACTACTACAAATTAGAACGCCACCCATTCCAGGAACGAAGAAATCGCTTCCGTCAGGAGCTCCTACTAAAATATCATCATCTAAGTCAAGAGTTAAGTCGCCATCTTTAACCAATGATGTAACAAAATTAGTCAAGTTGTTGGAATATAGCATACTAGCAGAATTGGACAATTCCCCTGGTAGGTTTGGGGTACCAACTATTGTTACCCCATTGTCAGTAGTAATTATCTTGCCTACTTCCGTAAGTTCACAATTACCTCCAACATCAGAATTCATGTCTACTACCACAGATCCTGCTTTGAAATTCTCAACCGCAGTAGCAGGGATTGTAATAGGAGCTGGCCTACCAAATATTCTGGCAGTAGTTACAATTACGTCAGCATCACTGGCCACTTCGCAAACGGTGTCATTTACTTTCTGAATGAATTCAGGAGTTAGTGGCTTTGCGTATCCAGATTCATCTTCAAAATCATCCATCCCATCAACCTCAATGAAACGACCGCCGACAGATTCAATTTGCTCCGCTGCAGATTTCCTTACATCAGATGCATATACAATAGCGCCTAGTCTTTTTGCCGTAGCAATTGCTTGTAATCCTGCAACACCAGAGCCCATGATAACAAATTTAGCAGGCTTTACGGTTCCAGCGCTAGTTGTCATCATAGGAATTCCTTTTGGGACATGTGCCGCACCCATAAGTACGGCCTTGTATCCTGCAAGATTGTCTTGGCTACTGTTTACATCCATTGCTTGAGCCCTAGATAAACGACGAGGTATCATGTCCATACTAAAAAGCGTGATTTTTTGTTTTATTGCGGCCTTTACTCGTTCTGGATTGCGAAATGGATCAGCGATACATGCCAACATTTTACCTTCACCCATATCATCTATTTCTGGCATTCCAATTGAAATTACGATATCTGAATCTAGAGCTGTTTGACGGTCCGTGATTTTCGCTCCTGCATCTTCATATTCCGAGTCTAGATGATGAGAAGAAGATCCCGCCCCCGATTCAACTAAAACATCAAAACCAATCTTGTTTAACTTCCTCAATGAACTGGGAACAATTGCAACTCTAGACTCCCCATCCTTCTCCTTCACTACACCCAACTTCATGATATTCACCTAATAATTGCATTAACTATTAACACAGCCACTATTGATTAGCATGTCTGCGACTAGAATTAGGTTCTTGAACATCGCTCTAATGCGAATCATAGTTATGATACAATATCTATTCCAGACCCAAAACTCTGACCCAATATGCGGTTACTATTTGGAGCCCTTACTCTAGGGAGCACCCGGAAGGTGGTCTAATGGGTGGCGGAAATGCAAAAATTACAGTAATTGGTGCAGGTAATGTTGGTGCAACGTGCGCCTTTGTTCTAGCACAAAAAAAGTTAGGAGATATAGTGCTGTTAGACATTTTTGAGGGTTTTGCGAAAGGAAAAGGATTGGATATGAGCCAAGGAGCACAGATTCTAAATTATGATGGTAAAATTACTGGCACTTCCGACTATGCAGACATCTCTGATTCAGATGTAGTCGTAGTAACATCTGGATTCCCGCGACAACCGGGTATGAGTAGAGAGGACTTGATTGGAAAGAACGCAGAGATAATCACACAGGTAGGTTCTGGAATAAGAGAATATGCTCCAGATTCTGTAATAGTTATGGTTACAAACCCATTAGATTTGATGACCTATCACATGCAGAAAGTAACTGGTTTCCCATACCACAGAGTCATCGGGCAAGCAGGGATTCTTGATTCCGCAAGAATGACACACTTCATTGCACAGGAGATTGGCTGTTCTAACGAAGATGTTCAAGCAATGGTACTTGGCGGGCATGGAGATACAATGGTGCCTTTACCAAGATACACCACGGTAGGAGGGATTCCAATAACACAGTTACTAGATCAAGACACCATAGAGGCGATTAGTGAGAGGACCGCGAATGGGGGCGGAGAGATAGTAAAACTACTAGAGAAGGGAAGTGCCTTCTATGCCCCTGGTTCTGCAGCTGCAATTATGGCAGAGTCAGTAGTTAAAGACAGAAAGAGATTACTTCCCTGTTCTGCCCACTTGAGTGGGCAATATGATTTGGATGACATCTATATTGGGGTCCCAGTAATATTAGGTAAAAATGGTATTGAAAAAATTATCGAGTTAGAACTTGAAGATTCGGAACTTGAGAGTTTGCAAGGTTCAGCAAATTTCTACAAGGAACAACTCCATGAATTATTAGGATATTAAAATTATATAATTTCCGAGCGGCGGGTTGATGACTGATAGGGAAATCGAGGATACATGGTTATGAGCCACCTGTACCTAGAGCACGACGGAAAAGTGCTTCTTGTTGATGCTGATGGTAACGGACCCCATATTCCAGAAAAAGGCAGATGTAAATCAGATGGTTGGCTATTGAGACTGCCAAGTGAAGAAGAAGTAAGTAAGTTGGGACTTACTTGGGAAGTTAGGAGGACCAATCGATTCAAATTAGGTGATCAGACTCATGAAGTAATTCACGGCCTACCTAATATTGATTGGCCAAGCCATTGGGCTTGGAAGGATGATTTAATTTCAGACTCAGCAGTGCATCCAGTTGCTAGAGAAAGTGTCTATAGAACGATGCATAGGATTGTTAGCAAAGTAATTCTAAGGAACCCTTACGGGCAGGTTTTGTTGCAAAAAGTAAAGCGAGGATTCTTTACTGGCCACTGGACATTACCTGGTGGTTTTGTAGATTATTCTGAGCACCCCAGAAAAGGTGCAGAAAGAGAATTGATGGAAGAGTTGGGTGTGGATTTAATAATCCCTGACCCCAAGGGAGAGGCCGGTGAAAAACAATCTGGAGATGAACTATCAATGGTTCAAGAAAGGATTTTCAATATAGAAGGAATAGACTGGGTTTCATTCACATATCTTATCGAAGTTGATGCAGAAATTAATTTCAAATTAAAGCCAGATGAGGTAGAGGAAATAAGATGGTTTGATTTAGAAGATGCATTGGAAGTTGCCGCTTCAATATTTGATTTGGATGCCATAATTACTTTGACAGGTGAATGAA
Source organism: uncultured Candidatus Poseidoniales archaeon (assembly GCA_964401115.1). GTDB lineage: Archaea > Thermoplasmatota > Poseidoniia > Poseidoniales > Thalassarchaeaceae > MGIIb-Q1. The sequence continues at coordinate 5,119 of CAYNXD010000037.1, forward strand.
ATGAAAATTCCAGATAACCTACTCTCCGATCAAAACACAAGAAGAATGATTTTTTTGGGCGTAATCTGCGTTCTTGGAAGCTGTATAATCAGTCAAGTAATGATGCAGTTGGGTGGCGGACCTAGAGACCAGCCAATGGATTTAAGTGATCAAGTTTCGGAATTTGGCGATGGATCAGCGGAAACACATGTTACTTTTCCAGATGGATTGCCCCCCTTTATTTCATCGGCTGGGGCATTCTATCCGGAAAAAGCTGTTTTTGATTTTGGTTTGTTCTTTGGAGGAATTATATTCATAATTTTTGGAATTGAAATATTTTTACGAACTAACTCTGATTTGAATTCATCAAATGGTTCAATGATAAGAAAAATTTCTAACTTCGGCGCTTTGATAACAAGTTTGGTTATTGGCGCATCCATGGTAATGATTACTCGCCATCCATTCAATACTAGTTTAGTATTGCATATATTCTATGCAATGAATATATTCTATGGGACATTCATTTGGGGTTCATTCTTTGCTATTTCCAGAGGTTTGCTGGATTTAGATAGAAAGTTTTCAATCAGAAAAAAGGGTATTTTTTGGAGAATGAAGTTGAATAAAATTAGATGGATACTAGTTGCTTCGGGATTTATTTCATTTCAATTAATGCTATATTTCGTGGCTAATGGAATGGCTAATACTTCTGCCTTTTTTGAATGGACACTTACATTCGCTGCTGAATTACAAGTACTTTCCTTTTTACCTACGTTATCAGTAAATAGAATAGATGAGGAAGAATAAATGATTACACTCCTAATTGTTTCAGAACCCGATATCGCTTCCAAAATTCAAGGTGATGCCATTCTAGCGAGGGGGGGGTGGAATGAATCAGATGTAGTCGAGGGGGGAAAAAGTTGGTCTCATAACAATTCTTCAGTATATCTATGGAGCCATCCTAGAAGAGTACTAATGGAGGACGATTTAGATAAGAGATTCTCAGTAGCCACAGGGAAAAATGTGACTGAAGTTATTTTCCTTTCTAGGCATTATGCCGCTAGTGGGAAGCCGAGTTTGACATTACACGTAATAGGAGTTCCTGGTGAAATCCCCGCAGGTGAAAAAGCAGAATTTGGTGGCATTAAAGGAAAAGTTGTCCCACCCAACACTAGATTTGCGGCATGGTTCAGGAAGTTGAATGAAGTTGCTTACGAACATAATTTAGTACCTGAATTCGATTTGACCATTGAAACTACCCACCATGGACCTATACTCTCTGTTCCAACGATGTTTGTTGAAATAGGCTCATCTGAATCACATTGGGGTAGG
>CAYNXD010000038.1:0-15038 GCA_964401115.1 uncultured Candidatus Poseidoniales archaeon
ATTCTTGATGAAAAAATCAATATGTTAGCCGGTAGAGGGGCTAGGGAATTTGCAGATGCTCAAGAAATCCCCAGGAGTAAAGTCGATGGTTCAACGAATCCTTCTGGGAATGATACGGTTGGTGCAATAGCTCGTGATGAATCTGGATTGATTGTTGTTGCCTCATCCACTGGTGGCTGCACTGGCCGCCCCCCTGGTAGAATAGGAGATACTCCTTTGATTGGTGCCGGTTTATGGTGCGATGAATTTCTTGGAGTTTCTGCAACTGGTATCGGGGAAGAGATTACGCTAAAAATGCCATGTGTTAGAATCTCGGACCGTGTTTCAACAGGAAGTAATATTCCAGAATCTCTTAATTGGGGTATTAACCAATTCAATTCCGATATAGAAGTGGGATTCATTGCACTTGGTCTTGAAGGTGAAGGTATTGGCGTTGCTATTACTAAGATGCCGTGGTCCTCACAATATTGAATGAAGTGCGTTTTTCGTAACTTATGTCCGTTTCCTATTTACGACCCCCATGTTCTAGACACCCTATGCGTGGGGGCGCGAGTAAGGTAAGGGGCGCGCGCAAAAGCGCCCATTTCCTAGTATTGACGATGTTATTCGCATCTTTTCTTTCATTTATTCCTACTGCTGCGGCAGTTGTCCCCGGTGATTTATCAATTGTAGAGGGAATTTCACCTATGCAAGATGCAACTTATGACAGAGATACAACTTCATTATACCCATCTGTTAAGGTAAGAAATGATCTCTCAAATAGCCACCCTCCACGTGAAATCAGGTGGCAGATTTGTGAGGGAGACCATGTTTCATCACTTGCCTGTCCAGCCAATTCAGAAGATGGGGTTACCAACACGGGGACTATTTTCGGACTACAAGAAGAAACTGTAACATACATTAATCAAAATCCGTTTCAGCCATTATCAACAGGAGTCCATACCGTTGTTTTCTTATTTTCAGAAAATGATAACGATCAGTCTGATGATAGGTTGGCTTACACATTTAATGTCGCAGCACCTCTAAGAGATATTTCTCTTAATTCCATTAATTTCGATGATTCATTAACTTACAATAGCAACACATCATATCCAATAAGTGGGGAATTTTATCGTAGGTCATGGGAATCAGGCACTAATGCCACGTTTGGTTGGAGATTATATCAAAATGATAATCTTGTAGCAAATAGCGAAGAAACATCAGATCCACCTGGTGCTTCTGCTCAAAACTGGGTGAAGGAATTCCCTGATTTGATTGTACCTTATCCTGGTGAATTCATTTTGGAAGCAGGTCTGATACATTCAGATAGTGATATGAATGAATGGAATAATATGCAGTCAATCACAATTAACGTCAATGACAGTGTTGATGGTTGGATAGAATTTATCGAACCAGCAAGAGGTTATGGGAGCACCGTTGAGGTTGATGGGGAGAACCTGACGCTTTATGGTCTAGGGGATGATTCGATTCGCGTAAAAGTTGGCAACATTGGACATGTTCCACTAAATGCATCACTATTGTTCAGTATCTTAGATATGAATGAAACTCTTCTAGATGGGCCAAATACTTGTAGTTTGTTGATGGACCCTGGCGAATCAAGATTTTGTACATTTGATATGCCGGTTCAAGGTCAATTAGTGTTACGTGGTGAATTAATTTCGTTCAATTTAGGTGCTGATGTTAACCCTTCCGATAATTCGTATGATGTTAATGTAATTAGCAGTCATATGCCGGCTTATCCCACTGTGAATAACCCAACTGAAGGTTCTAGATTTGATAGCGGTGATACTATTTTGTTCATTAGTCAGGTTAGTCAATATGCTGCCCTACCTGTGAATTATACTTGGCGACTAAATTTCGAGGAAACAATCGGTTATGGTCAAACACTCAATGCCAATCTTCCTATGGGTGAATGGCTGATTACACTCACTACTACGGATGCTTTAGGTAGCGTCGAAACCGCCCTCCGAACAATTAGAGTTCAAAACCGCCTCTCACTTGTGCAATCACCTTGGGCTGTAGGTGGTGAAGCTGTATTGGATGAAGAGGTGGACTACATATTCAATGAACCAGGTTATCCTCCAGAAGGTTTTCAATATCCAGCAATCCAAAGTCTAGGTCTTTCACCTTTGAGAATCATAGATATAGATTATGAACCAACTGATGAAGAAGTAACAGACCCCGGTATTATTTTCTCCGATGTATGGATTGATCTTGGAGGGATAATTCCTAACACACTATCTCGTGAAAGCATCGTAGTGTTCAAGATGGTATCATTGGAATTGACTGAATTAGAAGAATTTATGTTGCCAAATGAGTTTGAGATTAACATTGAAAATGACACATTAAGAATTCTTGACAATGAGTTTGGTAATGGCATTTATATGATAGCCGGTGATCTTGAAAAAGCGAATGTTTTGGTTCTAAATTTGACAACCGTTCAATTGCCTAGGGGGCAATTGCGTCTTGAGTGGGATCCTTCTGGAGATTTAGAAAATCCATATTTTGGCGGTTGGAGAATATATCGAAGAATTACTTACCCGTTCTTTTGGCCCTATGATAATGCATCACAATTCAATTCAGTAATAGGTACCGAAGTGGCAGATTTAGGTCCTTATGATTCAAGTTGGGAAGATCCTGCATCACTGCCGGATGGAGTTTGTGTATCTTATCTTGTGATGGCTGTAGGCAGGCAAGGGGAAGCTGATTATTCTCACGGGGCCGCAGCAGGCTGGAATGGAGAAACGGTAGAATGGCAGTGTGGGGATTCTATTGCTCCACGTACAATAATGAACAATTTAAATCACCAGGTAACTTTTGATAACAGTTCAGGACAAAATATCCACCACGTCAATATTACTTGGACTTGGCCAGATTATGGTGGAGAGGGCAATATCACTTGGACCCTTTATCGCGTAGAAATGATACCATCAGATATGACTTGGGTCGAGCCACTTGAGGCAAATCTTTGGGGTGAGCCCGGGACACAGGGGAGTTTCCATGAGATAGAACAACCATTTTTGAACTCAATAAAGAAAGAACGCACTTACTACTATATTTTCGTGCCAATGGATGATGTTGGAAATATCGATTTTGCCCCACTTCAAGGTAATATCGAAACGGTAGATGTTGGGAATCAATTTTGGGATCATAATTCTTACTTAATCCCAGAACCACCACCAGAAGATCCCCCACCATACGGGAGCGAATGGTTGGGCGAATTGTTTGATTTGTGGGGACTTTCAGCCTTTAGGACTTCGGCCACAGTTGCATTTGCAATTTTGCTACTTAATTTGGTGATGATTCCAGTCGTAATTAATCAAACACGTGGAGTACGCCGTCGTATTAAGAGAGAGAAAATGAGAATCAAGAAAGAGCGAGAGAGAGAGTTGTCTGACGTCATGGCTGATGACTTGGAAGATATGTTCAATTGATAATCATCAATTATTCGTTGATTTTAAGCGCGACGTGGGAGATTCGAACTCCCGAGGGTAAAACCCACCGGATTAGCAATCCGGCGCGATGGCCAGGCTATGCGAACGTCGCAACGAGTTTGCCGACCTACCAATCCGTCTTAAGGCGAGCGGAAAGATACTCATTCTTCTTCTGAACTGTTGATTTCTACCAAATCATCATCAATTAAATCGGCAGGTAATCTGGCGGAGAAAATAATTTCATCCACAAATCCTCCTTTTTCACGGTCACGCAATTCCATTACTCGAGTCCCCTTAGTGGCCTTGCCAGTAGTTTCTTTGGTTTGGTCAGCTCTTACTCGAATCATCATTCCCTTTCCTGTTAGCAGGAAAAGTTGATCGCCAAGATCAGGGATTGTGTGCACTCGTACGATTTCATCGCCGTGTTCATCATCTAGCTTCATGGTTCTAACTCCACCGGCGCCTCGACTGGTTTTTCGATAACCATCTCTTTCCTGTTTGATTTTACCGCTGCGTTCATCAAATATTTTCTCGTCATTTTCGTCTAAAATATCATGCATCTCACCATCGCCAAGACGACTTCTCTTTGCCATCCCGAACTTTGAGAGAGTTAGAACATGAGTATCTTCGTTTGATGTGGCGATCATTCCAACAACAGAGTCACCCTCTTTCAACCTCATTCCTCTGACCCCAGCAGTAACTCTACCTTGTACCTTAACAGTAAATCCGATTGACCCATCAGGGTGTTCCTTGGTTTCACTTGGTTTGAATCGACATGCTCTTCCACCTTTCGAAACCATCACAACATGATCCTCATCTGTGGCTTCACGCACTGCAACTAGGGCATCAGTATCAGTCTTGAATTTCAATGCATACTTGCCATTTCGGTTTATTCTAGTATAATCTCCAAGCTTTGAACGTTTAACGACACCTTCGTGTGTCGCAAATATTAGATAATGTCCATCGGGTTTCTCCTGTAATTCTTTAGAGATGGGGAGGATTGTTACAACCTTTTCATCTTCTCTTAATCTCTCGATTAGATTTCGGATATGGCTTCCGCGGCTATGTCGGCTACCTTGGGGGGTTTCCCATGCCTTTAACCCGTAAACTCTGCCTTGGTCGGTGAAAATTAGAAGTCTATCTTTACTGAAACAAGTTAGGATTGATTTCGGGAAATCCTCATCTTTTGTAGTGACGCCCTTCAGCCCCTTGCCGCCTCTGTTTTGAACACGGAATGCTTCTACAGGTAGGTGGCGAATGTAATTATCTTCAGATAGTGAAATTACAATTGCTCGTTCCTCTACTAAATCTTCTCGATCCATAGAAAGTGGCATCGGATCAATATCAGTGCGTCGTTCGTCTCCATGTTTTTCTACCATCTCATCTAACTCTGATAATAACATCTCTAGTTGCATACGGCGGCTAGCTAAGATTTCTTTGAATTCAGCAATCGCAATTTTTAACTCGCCGAATTCATCATCTACTTTCTGAGTATCCATTTTTGATAATTGATATAGGCGGCGTTCTGCAATTGCTTTAGCTTGTAGTTCTGAGAAATCAAATGGAGCAATTTTTTCGTATTTGACTTCTCCACGTAAAATTTGTTCGAAATGTTCTCGACTTTCAGCACCTTTACCAGCAGCCACAATATCATCAATTCGATCTTTGGCTTTGACCAAACCTTCGAGAACATGAGCTCTCGCTTCAGCTTTCCCGAGATCAAATTCAGTTCGCCTGCGGATTACTTCTTCTCGATGACGAACGTAGGCATGAAGAATAATTGGAAGAGTTAGTTGAACAGGCTCTCGGTTGATGATGCCCATCATATTAGCAGAATATGATTCTTGTAATCTACTTGATTTGTAAAGTTGGTTAAGTACAGCATGAGGGTCGGCATTCTGTTTGACTTCAATGACAACCCGTATGCCTTCTTTACTAGACTCATCACGAATATCTCGAATCCCTTTTACCTTTTCTTTGCTTACTAGTTCAGCAATTCCTTCTAGCATCCCCGATTTTTTCACTTGATATGGAATTTGGTGAACTACGATTCTTTTTCCCTTTTCATCATCAAACACCTCGCATTGCGCGCGAACATGGAATCGTCCGTGGCCAGTTTCGTACATGTCGTTTATTCCATCAATTCCATGAATGGTTGCTCCCGTAGGGAAATCTGGACCTTTGATATGTTGCATATATTCTACGATTTCGATACTTGGGGGCTTTTCAGGGTCTCCTTTTTCTGCACCTTCCTCTAATATATTTTCAACATGCATGTGAATAGCAGAAGCGACCTCTGTAAGGTTGTGTGGAGGTATTTTTGTGGCCATCCCAACAGCTATTCCATCACTACCATTGAGTAGTAAGTTAGGTAATCGTGCTGGCAATACTTGCGGTTCTTGCTCTGAATCATCAAAGTTAGGTTGGAAATCTACAGTATTTTTCTTTATGTCCTCTAGCATATGTTTGGCTAAGCGATCTAACCTACTTTCAGTATATCTCATCGCAGCAGCTTTGTCACCATCAATGCTACCGAAATTACCTTGGCCATCAATTAATGGGTATCGAAGGCTGAAATCCTGAGCCATTCGAACCATGGTGTCGTAGATTGATTGATCACCATGTGGGTGAAATTTACCCATTACTTCACCAACTGAGCGGGCCGATTTAGAGTAAGAACGATCAGATGTATGGCCTGCTTCGTGCATTCCGAAAAGAACTCGTCGATGTACTGGTTTTAGGCCGTCTCTTACTTCAGGTAGGGCGCGTCCAACTATCACCGACATTGCATAATTGATGTATGAGGTTTGCATCTCTTGGTCGACTGTGTGTCTGACCTGATTATCTGTTGGATTTGCTGATACTTCTTCTTCACTCATCAAAAATCACCTCATACGTCAATATCTGCTTCTGCGGCGTGCAGTTCAATGAATGCCCGGCGCTCTGGCACATCGTCTCCCATCAATGTTTCAAATAGTGAAGATGTTTCACCCTCGTCACTAAAATTGTTGGCTGTGACCTTTAACAATGTCCGGTTTTCCGGATCCATGGTGGTGGTCCAAAGTTGGTCGGGGTTCATTTCACCTAATCCTTTATAGCGCTGAATGCCTATTTTGGCATCGGGTTTATCAGAACGAAAATCATCTATAATATTGTCTCTTTCTGCATCAGTGTAGGCATATTTAGAAGATCTACCTCTAGAAACCATGTAAAGTGGTGGCTGTGCAATAAAGACATTGCCGCTTTCTATTGCTGGCCTCATGAATCTCCAAATAAATGTCAGAATTAATGTTCGTATATGTGCTCCATCTACATCTGCGTCTGTCATAATGATAATCTTACCATAACGTAATTTTTCAATATCAAAATAAGTTTCAGATTCAGCTAACGATTCTTCACCTTCTAAAAGTTCAGGTGGATTTCCTACTCCTGCCCCTAGTGCCTTAATCATAGTTTGAATTTCGTTATTCTGATACACTTTTGCTTGATTCCTTAGTTGCCTCTCTACATTCAGGATTTTACCACGTAATGGGAGTATGGCTTGAGTCCTTCGATCTCTTCCGGTCTTAGCAGAACCACCCGCAGAATCCCCTTCGACAATATAGATTTCACACTCTTCAGGGTCTCTACTCTGGCAATCAGCCAGTTTGCCAGGTAACCCCCCTCCTTCAAGGACGCCCTTTCTGCGAGTCAAATCACGGGCCTTGCGTGCCGCTTCACGGGCTTTACTAGCTAGCACTGCTTTATCGATAACAATCTTTGCAATGGATGGATTCTCTTCAAAATGCTCTCCGAGTTTTTCATTAACTATGCTCTCTACGATTCCTGCAACTTCGTTGGATACCAACTTGTCCTTAGTTTGGCTAGAAAATGAGGGGTCTGGGTGTTTGACGCTGATGACAACCGCAATCCCTTCTCTAACATCATCTCCTGAGAGCTTATCGACTTTCTTGAGTAGGTTTCGACTCTTTGCATAACGGTTTAGAGATCCTGTAAGTGCGCTTCGCAGCCCTGAGAGGTGCGTACCTCCATCCCGATTGCGAATGATATTGGTGTAGCACTGAATCACCTCATTGTAAGCATCTGACCATTGCATAGCCATCTCGATATGTATTTCCCCGCTCTCGATTTCCCTCATCCCTTTGATGTGGATGACATCATTGTGAATTGGATTGCGCCTTTCGTTCAATTGTTTCACGAATTCAGAAATCCCGCCATCATATTGGTGCTCAACAGTTTCTGTTTCCTTTCCACGCAGGTCTAATATGGAAATTTTAAGCCCTGCATTTAGGAATGCAGTCTCCCTCAATCTGGTGTTGAGGGTTTCATAATCAAATTCTGTAATTGTAGTGAAGATTTCCAAATCGGGTTTGAAAGTAATAGCAGTACCTGTTGAACTGCTTTCCCCTACAATTTCCAAATTTCCTTGAGGCTCACCACGAAGATATGTTTGTTCGTACAATTTCCCATCTCTTTGGATGTTCATCTTCAGCCATTCTGATACTGCATTTACTGCAGACACGCCCACCCCGTGTAACCCTCCTGATACTTTGTATGAAGAATTATCAAATTTCCCTCCTGCATGCAGTTTGGTCATGATTACCTCTGCGGCACTAATTCCATATTCTGAATGCTCTCCTACAGGGATACCCCGTCCATGATCTACGATTGTCACTGACCCGTCTTTATTCAGGACAATCTCAACCTCGTCACAGTATCCTGCAAGGTGCTCATCCACAGCGTTGTCAACTACTTCCCAAATACAGTGGTGGAGTGCAGATCCATCATGAGGGTCGCCAAGATACATCCCAGGGCGTTTTCTCACTGCCTCCAACCCTTCGAGGACCTGAATACTGTCAGCCTTGTAGTCGCTTTCTTCGGCCATAATCACACTTCCCTCTCAGGGGGTATCTATGATACCCCCTGTCTATTATAAACCCGCCGCTACTCGGTAAATAAACCCTGCCCTCCAAGGGTGGCGGAAATGCCATTTTGGACACCCTAAAATTACTCAAAAAGGACCCCTTTTTCGCATAAAATCACACATAATCTAGTTGTTGAAAGTTACTATGAATACACTATTGTTAAACAGGTGTCGCCGGTGGCCGCCCTCATGCCCCTCCCAATGGTGTGTGTTTCTCTAGAAGGTAACACTGTAGAAGAGGTCCTAAGGCAGGCTGAATTAGCAACTGCGGAGGGTGCGGATATTATCGAAGTTAGGTTTGATAAGATGTATGTCGAGCCGGTAGAAGTGACAGCAAAAAATGCGGATGGCATTGATGAAACTTCCATTGAGTTAGTCCCGCGTTCAATTGATTCAGTAAATACCAATGAGTCGATTGAGCAATTAAAAAAGGGGATTGAGAAGCCGGTTCTTTTCACTTGTCGTAACCGTGATGAGGGGGGTTTATTTCCAGACAATGAGGATCTTAGAATCTCTATTCTCGAACAGGCCATTGAAAGCGGTGTGTCTTGGATCGATATTGAATTGTCTATCAATTCTAAATCAAGGGGGAAATTGCTTTCCTCGGCCAGAGATTCTGGTGCAACAGTTGTAGCGTCGGTACATAATATTGAATCCACTGCATCTACTGAGGAAATTATTGATTTAGTAGAATCTAGTAATGATTCAGGAGATATCACTAAACTTTGTTTTAAGACTCACAATCACGATGATGCATTGAGCATTTTTGAAGCCGCTTGGAAGTTGAAATCTGGAGGCCAAAAGTTCTCAATAATGGGCCTAGGTATTGGTGGTGATTGGACTCGAATGCATGCTCCAATTCTAAATCAAGCTGTTGTTTTCACTACGCTAAAAAAGGATTTCAGCCTTGCCGATAAAGGTCTAATCAATGTACAAGACTTAAGAATTGCATGGGATATGTTAGGTCACACCAATTAATTAGGTAGAACTCGACTAATTGGGTGGTGGTGGTGGTGCGCCTTTTGTTGCTTCAGTTTCAAGCATGGGCATCAATTCTACCCCCTGTGCTCCACTAATGCCAATTCCTGCGTTCTGAAATCGGTTATGTAGGATTACCGGGGCTACAAGTAATAGTGAAAAGAGACCACAGCAAACTAGTGATACAGTGTAATTTGGTAATGTCAGTCTTTCCTCAGTCATTATGGATATATCAACGGTGAAATTTCTATGGGGTGCAGGGGTATCAGAATCTCTCATGTTATCCCATCCATCTACAATCAGATACATCCATTGTGTCTCCTCTTCACCTAACCCAAATAGTGCCCCAGTAGTTTCGTCATGATCAAGACTTACTGTGAAATCAACAGCTCTCTTTCCTTCATATGAGTGTACATCTCTATAAGGCATCCAAGCACTCAAATCTCGCCACTCCGGTGGAATCATGTTTAGCATATCCCTTTCTTCCCAAACACGCATTGAGTAATCATTCCGATAAAAATCCCAGTCGTACTCTTGTATCAGATAAAAATCAATCATAGGGGCTTCTAGATATTCACTACTATTTTCTGAGTGGGTTACGAAACAAAATGTGTATCGATAACCATAAGTCAAATTTAACCTCAATCCGGATGATGAATCATTATTGACCTCAAATGATGTATGAAAATCACTTCTTAGTGCATCTAATTCACTTGAGTTGTAAATATTATCACCCATTCCGATATTCCAAAATACCCCTCCATCATCACGATTTTCCCCATCTTCAGAGAACAAAAATTCATCATCCGAACTTCCAGTCAGATTAAAACTACTAACTTCTTGATGCCAGTCTGCACTATTTTTCGAATCGTAACTACAGTTTGATGCAGCGCTTACTGTATTTGTAGTCAGTGCTTCCGGTAAAGCAATTGCTAGAGGTGAAATTAGTAAAAGGCACACCATTAAGGGAATGCCATTTTTCCCCAAATTTTGGCCGGTCCGCCTCATCCTCAAAGTCACCTGCGCCGTCGCGAAGTCACAGGACGCACATAACCCGATTCGTCACTTCGTCTATCAGAAGCAGTAAGATGCTTAGGTTTTGGAGGCGGCGCATGGTGATCCATTCCAAGAACTCCACCTTCTGTTACTACTGATGAAACATCATAATTCTCGGCTTCACTACCTGCTTCAGCTTCTACTTCAGTAGGTTGCCTCATCACTAACCAACCAAGGATTAGGAGAATGACCAAAAGAGCACCTAACATCATTCCACTACTCTCTGCTTTTGGTAGAAGAGAATCTAGGCTGAAATCTGCCAAGGAGTCATCTTGTTCAGATGGGTCTCTGACACGAAGAGGATATCCTTTCTCGGTACATACTCCAATTCCATTGCATACCTTCAGTGCAATGAATATCTCCCCTGGCTCGCTCCAATTTGCCATGACAATTCGATCATCACCTTCATCGACCCAATCGTTTGTGTTATCTCCATCATCATCTACATCTAAGCGGTCATCTAAATCCCAACTGAAAGTGAGAGCTAACTGGCCAACAATTGATTCTGCAACATCATGGTCATCATCTGGGATACCATTTCCGTCACTATCGAAAAAGACATCATCATCCCACCAAGCATCGACTCCAAGAGTTCCATCGTGGTCGATAGCAGATCCACTCAAGATATATTCCCCTCCGGAGTAAACTGCGTCATCAAACAGAGATGTAGTTACAATTTCAGGAACAGTTGCTACATACACTTTACGTGTGCTCTGATTAACATCCCCAGTTCCGAAACCGTCACGTAGTGAGAGTGTGATTGTATAGACTCCCGGTGTGGTGTATGAATGCCAAACATTGGGAGAGTTTACCAATGGTGATCCATCTCCGAAATCCCATGTATATTCTACAATTCCATTCCAATTGGGGTCACTCTCATCTAGGGGGACATCCATGCCAATAAATTGTGCATCACCATCTCTGCTACCTGATGAATTGAACTTCAACCACACGCCTGGTGCTACAAAAATATCACCAAAATTAGTAAATGTATGGCGCCAATTGAATTGACTATCGTCAGAACTCGGGGCATCAATTGGGTTTCCAGTTTCTGCATCACGTGCCTCATAAATGCTCATTGATGGAATCGGTAATGGGTTACTAATTACAATGATATATGCCTTTGGAAGTGATGACAAACCTCTCTCATCTATGACTACAAGCTCCACAGTGTGGGTGCCAGGTGTAGAGAATGTATGTACGATAGATGTCTGATTAGTTACAGTTATGTCATCCTCTGAAATCGTCCAAATCGTGGTCAAGTTTCCATTTTCTCCATCAGGGTCCCATGAATGACTTTGGAACATGTATGAGGTCATAGTATCTCCATCATCAGGTCTATCAAATAGTGCTACAGGGCGTTGGTTATTTACCGTAATTTGTAGAATTGCAGTAGTACTATTCCCTGAATTATCAGTGCCAATAATCGTTACATTTTTCAATCCAGGGGTTAGCCATGCAGGGGTTGGATTTTCATCACTAGATGCTAGCATATCAAAAGTACTGAATTTAGTAATCGTCCCCCCATCTAGATTAACGGGTTCGTCGAAAAACCATTCCCAAGAATCGATTGTACCGTCATCATCGGTGAAAACAGTTGGAAGCGGTAATGGGGTTAGAGTGTCTACTTCAATCGGTAAATCAAATATTTGCCTTGGTACCCTGTTTAGGATGAGAATATAGAGTGTCTGATTGACAGTAAAGGTCCCATCGCTAACAGTCAAAGTAAGGTTGTACATAGTCCCGTTGGCAGTGCCATTTGACCAAGCATGGTCGGTTTCAATATGGCCAATTCCACCTTCTGATGTACCATCACCCCAATCCCATTGGAAGTCAAGGTATTGGTCTGGAACATTATCTTCAGTCATGTAGGCCTCAAACATCACTCTCTGAGATGTTAAGAGGGTGATCCCACCCTGTACTTCTTGCCCATTTACTGAAATCTTTACTGATGGGGGGATTGTATCTGTGATGTTCATTGACCAACTCTGTTCTAGGCTGTTTTTCCCTCCTATGTCTGTAACTTGAAGAGTGGTGTTGAAATCACCTACTAGGGTGTATGCTCGTGATGGTGTTCTAAGCCAAGATTGTCCGCCATCACCAAAATTCCAAATGTAACCTACTGGTGATGCATTGTGAGTGTAAGTCTGGTTATCAGATGAGAATCCCCAAATGTCATATCCGGCACCATTGAATTGAATTGGTAGCCAAGTTTGTGACATATTTGATGAGAGAGTCCCGGTAGAAACTGGTGCCATATTGGCGGTTGTGGTTGGTAATGTCAAAATGGCTGCATTGGGTACTGGGTTTCCTATTTGATCGTATAATCTGGCATATAGTTGCCAATCTCCGTCCCATGGGGGGGTAAACCAAACTGAACGGTTGGTGGGGGTCCCTTGGCCAACCCCAATTGGTATTGTGATCTCATCATACAATGTATTATTGTGGAATGCTTCAACTTTGATATCTAGAGATTCCCAAAAAGCAGTTGAATTGATTTCTAGAATCCATTCCATAGTATCGTCAATTGTATCATTGTCTCTATCATGCATCCTCATTCCGTCCTGCCTGATTGTGGCAGGCTGAGATATTAGTGTGGCGAAGACATCCACTGTTGCGGTCGGATAAACAGTTGCGGATCCTCCAGGCCAACCACAGTTTGCCATCGCGTAATCACAGTCATCAACTAGGCTTTCGTACCAAGTCAAGACATATACTTCGTCAGAAATATTACCAAATCCAGTAACAAGTCCTGTAGCCATCCCTCCGCTGAAAACCATTGGTTCTGCAGTCCAAGTTCCTGTGGCAATATTTCGATAAACCAACCTTCCAGCGAACCCAGTTTCAGAAGCCTGAACCATCACATTTAGTGGGGCACCGGTTCCACCAGTGAACTTGTATGCTCTTACCCCCCAACCATGTAAATCGTCTCCTTGGCGCTGCCAGATGCTACCCCAGTTGCTATTAGAATCGGTAATCTGCATTTTACAGAATTGGGTATTACCACAATTTTGAAACATGTCAATATTATCTAGTCCGAATGGGTTTTGAGAATCATCCAATAGGGTTGCAACGGTAAAATTTGCAAAGATATCTGGCATTGTGTTGCCTATGTTGCCCTGAGAACCAGGTATTGGGTTATTGGCAAGATTAACAATTCCAGTCTCTCCCGTGGCGGTATCTGCAACAAGGCTCTGAATTGCTTGACCTCCTCCAAGTTTTGAGGATAAGAAGAGCATGAATAGGAATCCTGCACCGTAGTCTGCGTAAGATTGGTTCCACCAACGTACTGAGGTTTCAGGTGCCTGAGCCCATGCGTTAGCGTGTGAAATAATTGTATCCGTTGCCCCAAAATTTAGGTAAGCTGCCATGTCAGCATTTCCCTCATCGATCCAGAGGTACTCAAATGGATCACGTGCATTGTGCAACAAATGTTCAAATTCATGTGCTAGGATTGTATTTCCCCAATTTAGGTCGTCAATATCAACATATACTGCTTCTCTAGAATTTGCTATGCTCGGCGAGAAGTACCCACCAATATTTGCAGGGCCATCGATGCTGTAAATGATGATTTGAATTTGGCAGTTATTATCCAAATCCGGCTCTGATCCGAAATATTGAGTATTGGTTGGATAGATTGAAGAGCTCCAAGAAGAAGCCAAATTATTGAGTACAGAACTCGATAGGGCCGCTCCAGATTCAACTAGAAAGGCTGCTGAAGAAATACTCTTTTCGACTTCAACTGAAATCATGTTCCCACTGGTGGGGACAGTAACAGTCTGCCCTTCAGTCATAGGAGTACAGGCTTTGCTCGTAGATTTCCCACTCTTGCCGTTTGAAAATGGCATTACTAAGTTTGGGTATCCTTCTTCAGCCCATGCCATTTTGTGCAATCTAGTAGCCGAATACACCGTTTCACCTTCAATTGTAATGTATGGCTTACCATGGATTTCAACGTCAAAATCTTCAATATTACCAATAAATTGTTCATTTGGAGAATTATTTTCACCTTCAGCAGAGACTTCAGAAATCAACAAGGGACCTAGAGTAGCAGCCACCATCAAAATTGTCAGAAGCATAGATGTTCGAACTTGCATTACAATACCACCATGAGCATAGCTACGCTATCTCATGTAATGCTTGGCTTAGGACCTATTTAATAGCCCATGGAGCATGGTTCGTACGCGCGAGGACGAGGTGTTGTGTGATGGCGAGAAAGAATTCCGGAATAATTCTAATTTCTCTCTTTTTTATTTCAGCTATTTTCTCTAATTTTCTTTGCACAATAATTAGTGCAGAATCACAATCACCAAATCAATATGAAGCAGAAATAATTCAAACCATTTCGCACGATGAAGGTGCCTTTACACAGGGTCTATTAATGCACAATGGTAGTTTATACGAGAGTACAGGGTTATACAATGAATCTTCACTTAGGGAGATTAGTCCTGATACGGGAGAAATAATTCGTTCAATAAATTTGAACGAAAATGAATTTGGAGAGGGATTAGCAATTCACAATGGTTCTCTAATTCAACTCACTTGGAAGTGCGGTATTGCAAACATTTTTGATATTGAAACGTTATCATAATTTGGTATTTTCTCTTACACTGGTTTGGGGGGGGTTTTTTGCTCAAATGATTCCA
>CAYNXD010000039.1:0-5169 GCA_964401115.1 uncultured Candidatus Poseidoniales archaeon
GCACCAATCCACATTGCATGTACATTGTCTTCTTCGTCAATTCCTACTTGTGCTTCCTCAAAATTCCATGTATCGGCAGTACCGGATTCTTCAGTTGGCAATGGGTGTTCTGTCCAAGTCAATCCTCCATTTGTGCTTCGATAAATTGAGTAACCACTACCGCTACAACCAACGTTTCCTCGATAGAAATTGCCATTAGGTCCACCTTCTAGATGTGCAGTCAGTCCTCCACTGCTACAGCCCAATGGTGCCCCGGGAACTTCAGGGCTCCAAGTATTTCCTCCATCAAAACTTGTTGAACAAAGAGGTGATTCCCAGTTCCCATTAATACAAAAAACCCAAGTTGTCGGATGAGCGACCGCAGGGTAAGGTGATGAAGAAATAGTTTGATGATCCTGTACAGAACGAATATCTGTTGCAACAGTTGGTAGTGACCACGAAGAACCTTCGTTATCAGACCATTCAACTGTCATACCCAAAAGAGCATGCATATCGAATTTCATTATTCGGTCGGTCCACTTATCTACATAGACATATGGATCGTTGCTATTCGGAATAGGGGTTAGAGTATCATACACATCTAAGCAGGAATAATCAGAAAGATTGGTCATTTCAATTAGCCCTGAACATTGTACTATTGCTGTAGATCCAATAGCTCCATTACCCCAACTAGTAATGTACAAGTTATCATTAGATGTAATTCCCATTGTTGGTTCAAAAGTAGTCATTCCAATCCCATAATAACTCCCATTGGTCCAGAAAGGTAGGTTATTTCCTGTTAGATTTACAGTAATATTTGCTCCAGAAACTGCGCTTGAGTTGAGAGCATCAATTCCTCCGGCATAATGATACCAAGTTGTAGATGGAATTTCTTGTTCAAAATCAAACGGAGAATCTTCGAATATTTGTGGTTCTTTATCATTTCCAAAACATCCCGATAGGGGTGCCATGCAGAACAAAAGAGATAGGAGTAACGCCATTTTTGTCTGCATCTAACCCCTCCCCGTTTTGCGTGTGATATGATTCTAGATTTCAATTCAACGGATGTTACGCTAATTGCTAATTATTGAATTATTAAGTGATGTCATTCCATTAATACGATGATTTCATGTGTTATTGCTCATGTGCAGTTTCATGAATACTCGTATTTGCTCAAGTATCGTTTTAGTTGCCCTGCTTATTCTGACTTCTACAATGCCGTTGTCACTGGCCGATGATGAACCAGAATTAGATTCTGAATTAATTCCAACATGGGTGGATTGTTGGATGAAACATAAAGCAGGAAATATGACTACTGAAATGCAAACAGATTGTGATACCTACCATACCAATTCCCCTACCAACCGATTGTATGGAATTCGTTGGATATTCCTTAATGTAAGCCATAATGAAATCCCTGATGATTGGATCGATATTCAAATCACAAATCTCAACGGAGTATTTGGGCAATGGGATTTCCAATTCCAAACTGATGAAGTAGTAGTAATTCCAGAGGCTGTCGCTGAATCTGATGATTATTACCAAGAATGGACCCTAGAAGAAATAATGCCGGATTTGCGTGCTCAACTAAATTTGTCAGAAGACTATGAATTGGCTCTGAGTGAGCTGAAATCACAATTGGCAGATCGACATGTTTCTCAAGAGGAATTAGACAACTTGACTTCTGATGCGACTTTCAGAACAGGGGCTGCTTTTCGCCTTGCTTCACGAGCACGTGCTGAATCAATCACAGTAGTCATACGACCAAATCTAGACAGTGTTGGAATGAGTGGAGGTCCGACACCTGAATTCCATCATATACGGGGTGGAGCGGTTGAATTGAGCACCAGCTTACTCAATAGTGGTGGCCTCACTACTTTCCCTCATGAAGTTGGGCACTATTTCGGGATTAGTCATTCACACGCACCAGATTACGATGATTCCGTAGCTGATTTTGGATTTGAACAGAGATGGGGGCGTCTAGCACACGATGGTGAAGCAATCAAGCGTGTTGTAGGAGATGATTGGTCACAACCTTTTGGGGAGCCATGGGTATCCTATGATGATGAAGAACAGAGTTTGATAGAATTTCAAGAACTGATGGGTGAAGCATTCCTATGGCCTACCTGGGGTTTCTTGTACAAGGGTGACCACCAAAACTTCGATAGTTTGGCAGATTTTATCGAATATGGTGAATCAGGAGAAACAGTATATCGTAAGAATTTCCTAAGAAACTATGCTTTTGTGGATGGGGAGCCTGTTGAATGGTCTGGTAACAATTGTGTCTGGAATAGTTTCGAAGACGAAGGTCAATGCCGTTACAACGAACCGGTCGAAACATTCTCTTCTAGCCACCCATCACTGAACAATTCTATTTTTTTCGAGAACGGTACTGTGTCGAATTTGATGAGCTATATCACTCCACCATACGAGAACTTCACTACACGTAGGGGTATTACCGATACACAATTAGACATGATTAGATTCACTGCTAATACTCCATTTCGTTTGCTATTGAGAAACCACGCCATGTCTAATTCTAATGATTCGGCTGACCCTATTCTGGATGATTATGAGGAGGAGGATGGGATTTGCACCCCTGGGGAATCTCAACCAGCAGAAGATGGTTGTAACAACTGCATCTGCACTGAGAAGATGACTTGGTCGTGTACAGAAATCGGTTGTCCTGACAACAATCAACAAGCAAATAATACACAAGATGACGTAGATGAAGGGGATGATAACGAATCGGTTCCAGGATTAGGAATTCCCGCGTTATTGTCTATGCTAGCCCTAGTAGCAATAATCAGACGAAGGCAAAATGAAAATTAGTGGACCGGGCGAGATTTGAACTCGCGGCCTCTACCATGCCAAGGTAGCGATCTTCCACCTGATCTACCGGCCCTCTATTTACCAACCCAATGGCCACTTCTCTTTAAGCCTGACCAACTAACCGGAGCACGTGGAGCCACCCCCCTTCCCCGATTCGCTGATTGCCGAACTTAGTGATAGGTTGAGCGAAGAATACGCTCCGTTTCTAAAACACCTAGGAAGGGAGTTGTCAATGGAATGGCTTGAGGAAGACTCTAAGAAACTTGGAAACACGCATTTTGAGATGGGCCATCATGAACTATTCAAACGCCGTCGTCTCAGTTCATCTCCTGGGCCCATTACAATCGGATTGAATCCAATCCTACTTGGTGACGATCAACTATATCGTCACACATTAGTGCATGAATTACTTCATGCTGTTGGACTTTTGGAGCATAGTGAGATGCACAATAAAATTGTCTCTGAGATTGCCCCTGCACCCTCTCTATCAAGCTCTCCAGTCTTGCGGGCACTGAGAGATAGGGTTTTATTATCATGTGATGATAAAGAATGGCTGTGTGGCAATTGTGGATTTAAATGGGAACGAAATACTGTGCGCAAACCTTCACGTTGCCCCAAGTGTGCTCGACGGGTCTAATTAACTGCAGACTTCATGAAGGGGTGGCGGTTCCGCTCAAAATAAGGGCGATTAGTGTAGCTTGGATATCACCTTGGATTTCTAATCCGAGAACACGGGTTCGAATCCTGTATCGCCCGCTCCCTTGATTCAACACATGGCGATGCGCTCATATATGGCGGGTAGGTCGGGAAGTTGTTTACCATGAAGCGAGGCTCCCGTGCTTGGAAGAAGTTGGGTAACCAAAGGTGGAAGTGGCGAAAGAAGAAGTTACGCCGAAGAATGCGTGCCCGCCGAAGACAAAAGCAGTAATTTTCTATTGCTTGAGTACCATAATGCCTTACTTGTCCGCTTCTTTGAAATAGAGCAGACCGTTCGACTATATCACATCAAGGGAGTATAGTATAACTTGGCAGTACCGCGGGCTCCAGTTGCACGGGAATGATGACGAGTGGGTATGCAGATGTCGATGAAGAACGACTGGAGCGCCGACCCGTCGCAGCCCGAGAGCGCGGTTAGCCAATCGCGCGAGTAGAAGATACCCGCTGATCAGGGTTCAAATCCCTGTGCTCCCACTTGATGATTTGTTCAAGCCCAATGGATACTAGAATCAACCCAGCGAGCAACATTCTTTCTTCCTACTAACCAATAGTATATCGAAAGTGTAATCATGCTCAAAAATAGTGTTTTAAGCCAAACCATGAAGAATCCTCCAGCACTACCTGTAAAGGAAATTTTTCTCCCACCAAGAACAACTCTATCCGCCCAGTTGTTGTAATATAATACTGTAGTCCAAGGTACTGCTAAGAATAGAGTACAGACATTAATAACGAAGCATACAATCTTGATTACCAATAATTTAATTCCACTCTCAGCCATTAAAATTCGCCACTCTTCACTCATTGGTGGCGCAGCTTGCATAGGTGCAGCCATTGCAGGAACTGGTGTAGGTGGTGTTAAGTCCGGAGGGGCTGAAGATCCTCCAAAATCAGCGTAGTGTTGCTTAGTATATTCAGTCGCCTGATCAGGACTGTATCCTTGTCCAATTAATCCTTCGTAGTAAGCCTGTGCATCGCTCATATTATCTGAATTTGCGATGTGCTATCACTACAAGAACTATTTCCACACTTCATTGCTGATAAATTATCCAATCCTCATCTCCAGGATTCCGATAGTACCATTGTCCTGACCCCTCTGGATACTCCAGCCACTCTAATTCGCTTTGTTCCTCAACCTCATTAGTTTGGTCAATTCCTTGTAGAGATTCCACCATTGGAGCAATTTCTTGTGTATTTTCAACTTCTAAATTTGCTTGTAAGTCGTCCACCTCATCACTAGGTTTTCTTCTTACTCTCATGATAAGGAGAGTTAGCAATAATAGGATTAGAGCACCAGCCCCAATTCCAACAATTCCCATGTATTGGAATGATCCACCTACATCGGTTTGCTGCTCTTCTCCGGTCTGGTTGTTGTTGTTATCACTACTATTGTCGGTAGGTTGTGGGATATCTTCAGGTGAGATTTGGATAGTACCGGTCTTGCAAGACTCAGGCCCGCCCTCAAAATTGATGCAAAGTGTGACTGTGTGTGCCCCGTTACTCGGCACTTCAGTGTATGTGTGACTTGGCTCTTCATCACTACTATTACTTCCATCACCAAAGTCCCATGATATTGTGTAGTTGTCCCAGTAATTTGCTCCAAGCGTATAGATTACTTCAACAGTGAAATCGACACTTTGATTC
>CAYNXD010000040.1:0-20893 GCA_964401115.1 uncultured Candidatus Poseidoniales archaeon
GTTTCTGCTTCTGCTGCTTCTTGTGTTGCTTCTACTGTTGCTTCTTTGGGTGCTTCTACGGTTGCTGCTTCGGTTGCTTCTTCGGGTGCTTCTTCGGTTGCTTCTTCAACATCTGGAGGAGTTTCAGCATCATTCGTTCCATCACTAGATTCTGACATAGCACCTCGCTCTTCCTCGGCTTGCTCAAGCACCTCCTCCTCAGTTGTCTGGCGGTCTGGCTTATCTGGTTGAGCAACTGCTTTCCAAGCCTTGCCTGCTTTGTGAGCACCAATGGAAGCAAAAATCGCCAGTAATCCCATTATACCGGATAATGGCGCAAATATCGGTTGATTCCAATGTGCCGTAACTTCTGCATCTATGGTCGCTCGGAATCCTGGGGTCGTTGGTGGTGTTTCATATGCAAAAACAAGGCAATACCTCCCTGGAGGCACTTCGAACTCAACGGTAACTTCTGTCCCAATCAACATGGGTGTAACCGATGAATAGCGATAACGATCAGATAAAGTATCCATTGATTTACCCATCATTTCATCGCAAGTAGATGTAAATAGGGCAATTCTAAATCCTGTATCTGAACCATCTAGACGATAACTGACCAATCGAATTTCTATTGGAATTGTAGTGATACCATCTACATCCATAGGAATTCCTGGAAGAACCAAATCTCGTTGGAATGAGCCTGAAAATTCACTATTACCATCCCATATCTTAGAATCCATCAATTCACGATCCTCTTTTTCCCATGCAGCAGGATGTTCTGGGTTATTGCGATCTACGATATTCTGCTCGGTGCTAAATTCGTGTGGATTATTCGACACATCACCATAAGTAATTGGCCACAAAGCAGCCACACCAAATACCACCATAAATAGAAGGACAAGAATAACATTGTTTCTCTTATTGTTCTTCGCCAACTTCAATTCAGTTGCCTTTTCACGACGGTCTAGTTCTTTCTGACGAACTACATTTTGTTCTGCAAGATTATCAAATGCACCTTCGTCCATTTCTGATTTGTCTGAAAAGGGAGTTGCTAGCGATTTTTTTGGAGGGCCCTTTACTCTAGTTGAAGGCGGCCCCTTTACTGTAGGTGGGCCTGATGGACCAGATGATGGTGGGCCAGAAGGGCCTGATGCAGGGGGTCCTGATGGACCTGTAGTAGGGGGTCCTGATGGGCCTGCTTGCATGAAAGTGGCAGTACGGGTTTGATTATGAACGCGCCGCAAATTGAGAAATGTTCAAATTAAGTGAGATTATTGAATATATATTGAAAAAACAACGAAAAATAGGGATTGATGATGAAAAAACAATCCACAGCACTCAAAAATGGTTGGGGTCACGGCCGCTCCATGTCCGTACGCTTGGCCATACTTTCTCGAGGGCCTCGTTTGTACAGCACTAGGCGCTTAGTTGAAGAAGCTGAGAAGCGAGATTGCTACGTTGAGGTCCTAGATCCTATGCGACTCAGCATTACTGTAGGCAATGATGAGCCACGAATTCTAAATTCAGGATGGCCTGTTGAAGTAGATGCTGTGATTCCTCGAATAGGATATTCAATCACTCACCATGGGGTTGCTTTGATTAGACAATTTGAGAGGTTGGGGATTTACGTAGCGAATAGTGGTGATGGAATTAGTCGAAGTAGAGATAAATTACATGCCACACAACTACTAACGAAAAATAGAGTTCCTGTGCCAACTACTTGCTATGTGCGTACATGGCAAGATGTTGAGAGGGCTTTGAACCAAGTAGGTGGAATGCCAATCGTGATTAAAGTTACAGAAGGAACCCAGGGCAGTGGTGTTTTTCTAGTTAATTCTGAAGATAGAGCTAGAGAATTAACCTACAAATTACTATCAGAAGGGCACCATGTTCTTGTTCAAGAATACATTGCTGAAAGTCATGGTAAAGATGTTCGTGTGTTAGTCGTTGGTGGTAAGGTTGTAGCAGCTATGAGAAGAATTTCTAGAGGGAATGAATTTCGTTCAAACTTCCACTTGAATGGTAGAGTGGAAAAAATAGATCTGCCAGAGGAATACGGTAAGATTGCTACCCGTGCTGCACGATTGCTTAATCTCGATGTTGCTGGTGTTGATCTATTGGAAAGTGATAGAGGTGCATTGGTACTAGAGGTTAATTCATCACCCGGGCTAGAGGGAATTGAAGCCGCATCTGGAGTCAATGTTGCTGGTAAAATAATTGAGCATTGCATTGCCAATCAAGGATTTAGTACTACTGATATTGATCAATTACTACGAAGCAGACCAAATCATGGTGTTGTGAGCGTTTCCATTGCTAGACATCCCGTCCTTAATGGAAAGCAAATAGGAGATGTTTTCACTGAAATAAATGAACAGGTGGTTTTCGCTATAGCTAGAGAAGGAAGCCATATTTGGAAACCAAGACGGACTTTTACTTTGAGAAGAGGAGACGAAATAATTTGCTACGGTGAAATAGACAAAATCCATCGGCAACTTGAGCCATGGCTAACGCATACTCTCAATGAAGATAATTTCAATCCATCTACTATGGAATTTAGTAGTGAATTTTTCTAAACGGCATTTCTCTAACCCGAGCATGTTGGACGGATAATACCCCTCGACTCGCGAAGCATTGATAGTCAAACTAGTGTAACCTCGCTTCCCTGCAAGGGGATGGGAAGGGCGTCACATCGGTGACGCTATCGACGAAGAGAGGGTGAAATGTTACCAGAAAAGGATGGAAATGGACAGCCTTGGGCCGACTCTGGTCAAAGGCAGTATCTAGAGCGTTTTAGCGATGAGATTATTGGTCACGGTTTCACATTACCAACTAGACTTGTTCGTCTCAGAGAATTACCAATTCTTGCCTGTTATCAACAGCAGTTGAACGCTGAAAAGAAAAGCACCCATACATCTAGATCATACTACATAGCAGCAAGACAATTACTAGCAACACTATTACCTTTAGAAGAAAATTTAGACAATAAGGATGCTGAAGAGATGTCAATGATTGAGGCCGTAGGTCACCTTGATCCCAACAATGGTAGGCTTGACATTTGGTTACAATCAATTTCACATTTGAAGCCGGCTACAATTAACGCTAGATTGGCGGCAATATCACATCTTCTGAAATGGATAGGGCATACCGTGCCAGATTGGGTTGTAAGACCACAGAAGAGTAAGCGGCTTCCTCGAACATTAACCAATCAAGAATTAACTAATTTACTAAAAATTTGTAGGCAATCGGAAAATCCTCTTGCTGAGGTAATTGTTGTAGTTTTACTAGAAACTGGACTACGCGTGGGAGAATTATGCGCGTTAAATTCGTCTGATGTTGATTTGAATGATTTCTCAGCAACTGTATGGTCAGGTAAAGGAAACAAAGACAGGAAAGTACTCTTTACAATGAGAAGTAAAGATGTAATAAAGAAATGGATGCTCCATAAAAGATCTAGAAATACCAAAGAAGAAGAGGCACTATTCATCAACAGTCGGGGGCATAGACTAACACAAAGAAATGTTCAGAAGATGATGGATAAACTTGCTGATCAGGCTGAAATCCCAAGAAGTAGGCTTTCACCACACACACTGAGACACAATTTCGCTACGGGATTACTTGAAAGAGGGGCTGACATAGTTAGCATCCAGAGGTTGATGGGACATGCTGATATCAGCACCACAAGAATATATCTTGATATTACTGATCAAACTTTGAGAGAAGTATATCGTAGGGCACAAGAAACTGATATTTTTGGAGAAATTGATTGAGATTATTCATTTATTTTTCTTTCCTGATCGGCGATTAACCTTCTTAGGACCCTTCCATTCTTTCTCAGGTCTCACCTCGTTTCCTATATGTCCAGGGATTGGACAAAACTTGCCCGAACGGCATCTAGAGCAGTTATCATGTTGAGGTAATTCAACAGTCTTACGTAAGCGGCCATACTTACGCCTAGGCATAATATGTAACGAAAGCATATGGTCAATGAAGGTGTTGCTCACGAATTAAGAAATTCTCTAGCCCATGCATACTCTTCAACTGTAGAAGGACTAGCTCCTTCAGTCCAACGCTTGTGAAACGCTTTTTTACGCTTATCTGCAGTACTTTTTGCACCGCGACTCTCCTTAACAGCTTTGTTCATTACTTTGGAGACATCTGACTTTGCTTCAACCCGAGATGCTGCAGTAGATGTTGTTGCGCGCTTCCTCATTTTGTTAGACAACGATGGGTCAGCTTGTTCGCTAGCGAAAACTAGCCCGGGGCGCCTCTTAGCATCCATAGCTGCTTTCTCAGCTGCCTCTTTGGCTTTTGCAGCCGCCGCCGCATCTGCTGCCTTCTTCTTCGCTGCTCTTGTTGCTGCTGCCTTCTTCGCTGCTGCTGCACGCTTTGCTGCTTTCTCAGCTGCTGCTGCTGCTTCTTTCTTAGCTGCGATTGTTGCTGCTCTTTTTGCTGCTGCAATCTTTTTCTTAGCGGCCGCTTCTGCTTCTGCCTCAGCTTTTGCCTTAGCTGCAGCATTTTTCTTACGTGTTGCTGCTGCCTTCTTCGCTGCTTCAGACCTCTTCTTGGCTGACCCCGCCTTCTTCGCCATAATACGCTACGGGCCGTACCTTTTATTCAGCCTTACGATTCAATATCATCTATAACTAGATTAATTTAGAGTTGATAATCATGAAATTCCCCCATCATAGAGAAGCAACAATGATGCTTGATGAGCCTTTCCAATATAACGAGGGAGTAGCGTGGAAGAGGGGTTTGTAGTTGGAGCAAACGCTACTCAAAGCCGCCTTTGGTGCCAAGTAAAACGTGGGAAACCAGAGATGAAAATAGATTCTGACAAAAGACTACGTCACATGAACTGGCCAGAAACAACCCCCACTCTTTTCCTAGGAGATGTTGTAGATTCGCTATTACGATGCTTCGGGGCTCATGAACCCCCCACTCTAATTCAATCTCCTGGATTCGATCAACAAAAATGGGTAATGGTGGTTAAGGATTCTACAATGCGAATAGAGATTAGAAGTCGTTCATACTGGGGATTTGGATTATTTGATTCATGTTTTCTCAATGAGTTGATAATTGAAGGGCCTCTTGAAAGAAGAGCTAGATTGGTCTTTGATTTGTTAGCATCTCTAGGTAGAAACCCCTGGGAGCCTGCTTTTGGAATAATGTGGCGGAGGGTAACAAAGGCATCTGGAAAGGAACATAGAGAAGCATGGGACGAATTGGTCAAATACGCACGGGAACAAATGAATGAAGAGGCGCACAAATATGTTCAGAGACTTGAGGAACTCGAAGGACAGTTCGATGAATTCTCAAATAGCAACTTCAAGAATTGGACTTTAATTGAAGCAAAAGGAAATGCCGAAGAGGCAAGGAGGCAAATCGAAATCGCACGAAATGCACTCCACGATAGCAATGCTGCTGGATTCGAAAGAGCATTGGCAAGGGCAGAAGCTGCTTTGATTGAAGCTGACCCAACCACAGAAGTTACTAGAACTCCGTTCCAAGAAGCCGATGAACTCTTGTTGGAAACTGCACTTGATATTGATGAAGAAACCTTAGAAGAACAAATCCTTATTCACGAAGAACTGCCTGATGATGTTGAACGAATAACCCCTATTGAAATTGCCACATCCACTACAGATGTAACTGCTGAGGACCTGCTTACCGATATAGAAAATGAAACCGACAAAGATATTCCATTTGTTGATTTAACCGAGTCGGAATAATGCTGAGAAAGTTCAACCAAATAGGTTGTCCCACATCCACATCCAAGTATTGTCCCACTGTGTTGGTTGATTTGCAATATAAATAAACACTGAGAATACAATACACACAGTGTAAATCATACCTTTACTAATTTGCCATGCCTCATCAGACTCCTCATCGAAGTAGCGAATCAAACCAGCAGCTTGCTGGATGTTAGGGCCCTTCGACTTCTTGTCTTTCTTGAGTGCCATGTGGAATGCCCGACCTGCATCGCCTATATGAACGCGACGAATTGTGAATTATTTCAAGGATCGATGGTTTCTACTAATACACAACCATCGCTAAATTCAACAATTCTAGTTGCACAATCCATTGCTTCGTCAAGATTCTTGGTCTCGAACAACACCTTTCGCTTACCTGCACTGGTTTGTAAAACTACTCTATGGGAAAGTTCTCTCAAAGTCTCTTCATCTACTGTTTGGTAGACCCAATCATCTTCTTCAACCTCCAATTGAGCATCAACCGGAACTAATGGGCCTTGCTCAACTTGACTGTCAAGAGCACGCTCGTGGATTTCTCTAAATCTATTTCGAAGTTCTTTGGTTTCTTCGATTTTCTGTGTCGTTTGATCGGCTCTTGCTTTCGCCGCTCTAAACGCATCTCTATTCGCTTTAGCCAACGGACTAATTCTCTTCTGCCTTTTTACAGCGGACTTACTATCATCTTTCATTTCGCATCCCATCTAGCCACCTCCAAAAAGCAGGCAACTGAGATGCAGGCGCACTGTCGGTGCTATAACCGTTGCAGTGCTGAATTACTGTAAAATGACGGTTTTGCCACCTTATTCTTCTTCACCAAATTTCGATGATTTAGTATTGATTTTTGTAAATAATAATGCTGACAAAGGCACCATAATCGATGCAGCCAATGCTATTATGAAGCCCAAGTATGATCCACCCATTCCAATATGTAATCCATACAACATTATTGCAGAAAGAATGAGAAGTGAAAAAGATTCTATCACTCTTTTCTCAACTGAAAGAGTAGGGTGCTTTTCGAAATGAGTGGCCATGGTTGGTAATGATGTCATTGAAATAAACAAACCAGGCACAAGAGTTGCCGTCAAAGGCTCTCTTATTGTAAAGAATAAACTTGCTAATACAATCATCATAAAGAATCCCCATGCCTCTGGCCTAGGTCGAGCATCCAAGCCCGCCATAGGCAACAAAGCACCAAGTAGCCCCGCAACTGAAAGTGGAAGAAGCAGAGTAAAAGAGACCCACATCGAGTATGATAAATTGGAAATATTTGGAAGATTGTATAGAATTACTACACCTGAAAGCCAAGAAAAAATAAGCGTCTGGAAAAAGATGTGAAGCAAACCCAACCAACGCCTTTCCCGCGCTTGCCCCCTAATCGAATGTACTTTAGTTAGAAGGAAAAGGAAAGATGGCCAACTCACTAATAGCAATGCAAATGAAAGACAAAGAGTTAGATCTACTTCATTACCCAGAGCAATGGAATCGGCGAATTGATTCCATTCATCTGCTTTGGGAAGAACGCCTCTAAAGGCCAGAAGAGAAAATATAGTGAGAAAAGCAGTGATTAGAATTGGATAGATTTGCTTCTCCAAATTATCATCATGTTGTGAAAGTCTAGAAGTTAAGTGAATCCAAACCCCTAATGATGCCCCTGCAATTACCAATAATATAGAGCTAATAGATGGAAGAAGGTTTGCATCTAATGCCAATTGTGGTTCAGAAAATACAGCAAATGAATTGGATGAAACAAATGCCAGAAGCATGAATGGCCAAAGTAAGCCGTGAAAACGGAGAACTGTCGATCTTTGATTGGCTTCAATCTCATTGCCGAATAATGAATTCTCAAAGCCAAACCATTTTTCACAAGCAAATGAACTAATGGAAAAGAAAAGTGGGATTGCTAACCACGGTGAGCCATCTGAGAAAAGACTTGCTTGAATCCTTTCCCAAGAAGTAAACTGTTCTCCACCAAAGTTTGCTACATGTGCGTGAGTCAAGTCAAGAGTGTAATGTGACCAAATCAAATCTAGTGTAACAATGCTGAGCAATACCATCGGAAGAAAAGTGAGCATTCGGTCAAGTAACCTAAGTTTGGAACTCTCTAATGATTGCCTTCTACCCATTTCACCAAGCCACCAAGGCGCTGTCCATTGAACTAAAGACCAAAGTAGAACAATCGTCAACAGAGTGGCTGCAAGACTGAACGCATCTCCACCGCCAACTGCCATATTACTCGGAAGAGAAGGTGGCTCATTGGGTTAGCGCACCCACAATCCTTGAGAGATATAGCCGGGCAGGATGGTTCAGGAATCACACGGGGGTACTATTGTGAGTGAGGAAAATTGGCCTTACGCATCAAAAAGTGCTCTTTGGAAAGCAGTTCAAACGTGGCGTGAAAATGCAAACCCGTGGTTTGAGTCATCCCAAGCAAGATTAAGTGAAACATTGAGAATAAATCCTCTCAGAGATGATTGTGAGAATACTAGAAATCTTTTACTTTCCTTGGGGGGAAAAGCAATTCCTTGGCTGCCAGAAGGGGGAGGTGGAGATGGCTGGGAAATGCCATGGCTAAAAGGGAAATGTCAAGATAGAAAATCTGAGATTTTAATTCGTTCTCTACACGATAGTGGAAGAATTACCCGTCAAGAAGCGGTGTCCATGATTCCGGTCAAATTACTTGATTGCCAACCTGGACATCACATTCTAGATATGTGTGCAGCACCAGGAAGCAAAGCAACACAACTCTGCGAAGCTATCGCTGATGATGGTGTGGTTGTGGCTAATGAATCCAACCCTGGACGTGCTAATCTATTAGTTTCTAACTCAAAGAGAGTTGGTGTGACTTCAATGGTTATTGTTCGGCATGATGGAAGACATTTACCTAGATGTCCAAATCCAGGATTTGATAGAATATTGGTAGATGCTCCCTGCTCAGGTAGTGGGACTACAAGAAAAAATCCTGAACTTTGGGGAAAGTGGTCCAATAAGTCGGGGATAGGATTGCAACCACTGCAAATTGCTTTACTTGGGAAAGGTGCAATGTTGCTCGCCCCTGGTGGAAGAATGATTTATTCTACTTGTTCGCTAGATCCAATTGAAAATGAAGCGGTCGTTGCTGAAATTCTACATACATACAACCACCTAACCCTAGATGAAACTATGATTTCCAATAACTGCCCCGGCCTTATTACACGTGATGGGATGAGTGAATGGCCAGATCAAAATATAGATGGAGGGATAAAAAATGAAATTTTTAATTCTTTGTCTAAATGTAAGAGGATTTGGAATGACGAAAATGATTCCGGGGGTTTCTTTGTTGCAGCCTTCAAACATATTGGTGAAAATGATGTTGCTAGCGCGTTGATTAGTGATGATGAGATGTCTGAAAAAAGCACACATAAACCACCAATACTTACTCGCAATGAACAGAAACCCGCGTCTGATGAATTGTTAGAAACTATTTCAGAAGATTGGGGATATCCCTTGGAAAGATTGATGGAACGTGGAAGTAAAATATACTCAATCTCAAATGATATCTATGATTGGTTTTGGGTTAGTGAAAGAATGTTGAGAAGGGGGCGAAAATTACCAGGTAACCACTGGCATCCTTTCCAAGTAATACAAGCGGGACTTCCAACATGGGAATTACGAAAAGGTGTTCTACAAAGACCAACTTCGAAAGGTATTCACATCACTGCAAAAAAATGTATGAAGCACGTACATGAAATTCCTAAAGAACTACTTATCACAATAATTACCAAAGGCGGAGTATATATCGAAGAGGTAAACGAAGACATACCTGCTCTCGAATCTGAAAGATTGGGGGGGGTTATATTACGATTTACAGAAGAGGATTTGACATGGTGGTTACCTGCATGGTTAGGAGTAAAACTGTCACTTATGATACCGGACTCAGAACGTGTTTTGTTATCTAATGCATTAGGGATAGAGGTGATTTCATGAAGATTCGTTCAGTAATTATCGCTCTAATTCTTACATTTTATATTCCATTTTACATGAATAATGTTGAAGGAACTGAGACTTACAACGACCCCCCCATTGTTATCGAATCATTCATTGACGAGTCGGGATGTGATTATGAGCAGGTAAGCCAAAATAATGTTCGATTAAATTGGGGATTTGGGAATGAAAGTATACTATCCGGGGAACAGAGGGCTGATGCACTAGGTGCAGAAGCTTGTACAATGTGGATTAATGGAGAGCAAGGAGATTTTGTCAATAATGAAATTTCCAAGATGGTTGATGTTTCATTGGAAGCAGAATCACTCTTTTCAACAGAAAATAATGACTTGGGAAGTTCTGAAGCACCATTTAACGGATTATATTTGGCTGCTCAAATTATTCCACTGGAAGACCTTCCTGAATCTGTCAATATGAGGTGGTATGTTACAGTCGATTATTCTCCATTGGGCCGAGGAGTTGTTCAAGATTTGGTTAAACATTATGGTTGGACATCTTCTTTTCATCATGATGAATTGAATATCACTAATTGGAGCCATGAAATCAGTGAAGAAAGATTGGAGGAGGACGGGATTCCTTTCAAGGAAGATGAATTATGGAGATTGGAAGTTGTTGTTCTATTCATCGATGATCTAAATCATACCATTTACGGAGTCGATTCTTTTCAATTACAATCACCAAATGATATCCCCGACAAAAATGTCATGATACCAACAATAATTATTGCAATTGCAGTGATTGTTGGATTGATTGTAATTGTTCGTCAAGATCAGCAAAGAGAGGTGGGGCTACCTAGGTTAAGAGGAACTTTACATAACGATCACAGGGGGTGGTATGCAGATATTGTCATCACTGCTGGAACCCGTGATGCCACACTGACCGGGGCATACGCTGACGAACCATGGAAAATAGGTAAGACGCCTAAACAACAACTAGTAGTTGCAGGAACAAGCCGAAATTTCACAGTTAAACTAAGATGTAACAATGTAGATTGTGAATTAGTTTCCACTCATTGGAAAATTGAAGTCGAAGAATTGGGGGGATGGATTCTTGACCTAAATTTACCAGTAAATAGATAAAAACGAAAATAATCTAATGCATCAATAATTTACTATTAATTGAACAACTGAACAATTTGATTAGATTAATTGACGAAAACGTTCAAATGCCGCCGTTAAAGCGAGGTGATTCCGGATGTGTAAAAATGGAGATTGACGAAGTAGATCGAAAACTAATTTCAGCTTTACAAGAAGATGGAAGACTCTCTATGAGGAACCTAGCTGATCGGGTTGGAGTTGCTCTTGGTACGGTTTCAAATCGTCTCAATAAACTAGAGAATAACGGAGTAATAACAGGATATACTGCTAATCTAAATCCAGACAAAATTGGTTGGGAAATGACAGTTGTAGTGGGACTTCGAATAGTCAAGGGAGAATTACTAGAGGTGCAAGAACTCATTGCATCAGACCCGCGAGTTTTTGCAGTATATGATGTGACTGGGGAAATGGATAGTTTGGTCTTTGCTAGAGTTACTGACAGAGATGATTTAGATGATTTTACAAAAACTGTGCTTTCAACTGAAGGGGTTTCTCGTTCAACTACTCATGTCGTGCTGAATACTGTCAAAGAAATTGCTGTCACGCTCCCACCAGAATAGTTCAATTTTTTACCATTATCGCCACTGAATTCGCGTATCTTCAAGTACGGTCGATTTGCGGTGGTCCCCTGTTGGGCGATTTCGGAAGTAACGAAGCCGATGTTAGCGGCGTGATTCTTGAGAATGCTGAATGGAATCTTTTGCGACATGATATAGATATTCGATATCCACCAACAGACTATTGTCCTTTGTTGAAATTTGGACGTTGGCAGGACCAACCCCACCAACACCTACCTGCTGCTAGATTATCCTCTAGCCACTGGAAAGGACTCTTGATTGCAGATGAAGTGGGGCTCGGAAAAACCATCTCTGCACTTCATGTATTGCGTCGTTTACACGCCATTGGAGAGCGAGGAGGGGCGATAATTGCATGCCCTGGTGGATTGCGACTAAAATGGATTCAAGAAATGTTTCATCGTTGCGATTTAAATGGTTTTGAAGCAAATACCGGTGCAAAACTTCGTGAGGCATTTGAAAGAATAAGACAAGGGGAGTCCCTTGTTGTTGTTACCAGTCATGGAATTCTAAGGCAACCATCACTGCTAAGAGAATTAATGGAACAGGGGGTACCTGAAATACTTCTAACTGTAGTTGATGAGGCGCACCATTGTAGAAATCCACGCAGCCGCCTCCATGACGCCATACAAATTCTGACACTTCACAGCAAACAAACTCTGTTCCTGACAGCCACACCAGTAAATCTCTCAAATGAGGAATTGTGGGTGCAATTGTCTCTGCTTGCTCCAGATAGATGGCCTGATTTTCAGGCTTTTCAAAATACAATGAGGCCGATGCGGCTTCTTAATACAGCACTTGATGCAACCTCAAAAGTAGAGCCTGATTTAGATGCAGCAATTACCGCTCTAGATATCTTAGAAAATACTCCAGGTTTCACAGCAGACCCTCGGTTAATGGCTGCCATGGATTTATGCAGAGACCCGCTGGGATGGACAGGGGAATCGTTGCATAATAAGAGAATTCTTTTGGCTGATTTATTACGTGAATTAAGGCCTTTAAATGAATTAATTGTGAGAACAAGAAAACGTGATTTAGATCTAAATATAGCACGGCGTGATGCAATTACTCTAGATGTGAAATTAACAAGAGACGAATGGCGGCTTTACGAAGCAGCAAGACGATGGACATGGCATTTAATGCAACTACGCCATCCAGATTCCGATCGGTTTGATTGGGCATTAGTTGTTCCTGAAAGGATGGCAAGCAGTTGTTTACCTGCTTTTGCAATTCACGTACGTACTCAACTTAGAGACGCTGCAAGAAATGCTTTTGATTTTGGTACTGAAGCAGGAGATGAAGCAACAGATCTCACAATTGATGAAGCCGAGCATCGTCTGCTAAGTCGCTTTGGAGATCTAGACGAGCTTGTCGTTGCCGCTGAAGAATTAGGTGGTTTTGATTCAAAATATGAGGCGTTGAAAAGATGGTTGCTCGATACTCTTGAAAATGACAATCAAGGAGGGGTGCTATTATTCAGTCATTTTCGTGGAACTCTAAAATATCTCAAAGAACGTCTTGAAGAAGAAGGCGTGAATTGTCAAGTTCTAAGTGGACTGACACCTATGGCTGAACGGGAAGTTTTGCGAAACAGATTTGCAAATGGTGAAATTGATGTATTATTGTCAAGTGAAGTTGGGAGTGAAGGGTTAGATCAACAACACTGCCACCGCCTGGTAAACTACGATTTGCCATGGAATCCTATGCGAATTGAACAGCGAATTGGCAGACTAGATCGGTTTGGACAAGAAGCAGATGTCATCACTATATTGAATATCGCAGTCGAGGGGACTATTGATGCTGCGATATTAGGTAGACTTTTCTACAGAATAAGACTCTTTGAAGATTCGATAGGGATGCTGGACCCATTGCTAGGAAAAGCCATGAAAATGGTTGCTCAAGATGAACTAAATTCACCTAGGGCTCGAAGGTTGGGAGACAGTGGATATAGTCTAATTGATGCAAGAGAATTATCAGATATTGGTAGCCCGGATGAAGAAGATGATCTTGACACTTTACTGGATATGCGAGATAGATGGATAGAAGAGCGTGCTAATGAAGAACGTGAATGGCTTGGTAATGACCCAGGAATTAGGAAATTACGTGAAGATTCCATTAACATGGAACTTGGAATCGAACCTGACGAACTTGTAGAATGGGTTCGTGCGCGACTACAACTGAAAGACGAAAATTCAAGGCTGCATTTTGCTGGTGGTTTTTGGCAACTAATTCTAAGCGACGAAGTTGTAACTGAATTAGCTTCAAGATGCGATGACAAAAGTAGGAATGATTCACTAACAACAGGATGGGAAGAAAAAATTAGGAAATTAGCAAGTGCTGCACCACCACATATTATCCCTCTAACAATAACTAGAGAAGATGCAAGAGAAAATACCGATTTTGTATATCTTGCACCATGGCACCCAATTATTCAATGGTTGAGGGATTCGATTAGCAATAATGAACATGAGGAGGCCGCCTTAATAGGTTGGAAAAGTGCTGGGATTTCGCCCGTAATTCATCTAGAAGCAAATAAGCCAAATGATTGGGTAGAGGGCGCTACCACGTTAGTTTGTCTCGATTGGGTTGTTGCTGGCCTATCTCGTCACGCTGTTCGTCGCTGGTTGCTTCTAGATGCTGATGGCTTTCCCATCCCTGAACAACCCAAACATCCCTGGAAATCGATAACAAAATTAGAACGTACTATTTTCGATACTGAAACAGAAACAGATATCGAGAGCTC
Organism: uncultured Candidatus Poseidoniales archaeon; assembly: GCA_964401115.1. Classification (GTDB taxonomy): domain Archaea; phylum Thermoplasmatota; class Poseidoniia; order Poseidoniales; family Thalassarchaeaceae; genus MGIIb-Q1. The sequence goes on from CAYNXD010000040.1 coordinate 14,126, forward strand.
CCTAGATAGAATGCATTCCTGGTTACTAGAAGATGAAAAAGCTAGACTTGCCCCCCTATTAGATGAACTACGCCATAATGTTCAACGCTCGTGGATGGAGAGAATTGAAAGAGAAAGAGAGTGGATGAGAGTTGCTGCTGCGAGGGAACATCATGGTGGGCGACCAGTTGATCAACGTTGGGCAAGGATGAAACTTGGATTAGTCGAAAAGTTGAGAAGAGAACTTGATGAAAGAATGTTACATCTAGAAAAAATTAGGGAAAGCCTTCAAGCAGAATTGAATGCTAGAATAATAATTAAACTAATTTAATTCATTCTTCTTCACATACTTCATCAGAATCGTATTTCTTCATAATTGCTCTAAGTTCTGGGGCAAAAGGCGCTAGAGATTCTACAGTTTTACCTTCTAATTTCATAGATTTTAACAACTCCATACGAGTATCTTCGTCAATTACTACATCCATAGATTTCAAACGGATGCTTATGTCATTTTGGATGCGCCCACCTGTACGATCCCAATCCATCAAAATAATTACAGATGCACCACCGTCGACAGAATTAATGCAACCATAAGTTTCATACAAATAAGCAACCAAACGACTACGGTCCCAACCCCTATTCAATTTCTCAATAGGCCCCTTAAATCCCAATTTTCTTAACGCTGAAACATCTCTATTACCCTCAATTAATATTGGGCAAGAACTGCCTCCTTCTTTCAGAGGCCTATTCCTTATTCTTGCTTCAGCCAACGCCTTCCCAGCAATCTCAAATCGGGCTTCCCTAGTAGGATCGCCACCAACTAAATTTCGGCGACGCTTCCATTCGTTTCCTGAAGCCATTCCCGTTCTTCCAATTATTCACCACGTGCCGCTAACTGTTCATCTATTACTCGATATAATTCTTCACGACGTACTGGTTTAGGAACGAATGCGTCACAACCAGCAGCGGCAGCTTTTCTCCTATCTTCTGGTGTTGAAAAGGCAGTAACTGCAATTATTCTGCTATCACGAACTAATGGATGATCACGAATGGCTGTTGTCAACTGCAAACCATCCGTCCATGGGAGTTGAATGTCCATGAAAATCAAATCAAATGAACCCGTCTGTAATGCTTCAAAAGCCTGATTAGCATCTTCTGCAACTTCAATATCTGTAATGTCCTTCCCTTTCAGCAATGCTAGCAATAGACGAACATTAACTTGGTTGTCCTCAACCACCAGCGCCCTGACGTCCATCAGGGTGAGGGTGGAGTCATTACAATTCAACCTTTGGCGGGTCGAGACTCTTTCAGAATAAAAATAATAAAAAAAAACACAATTTAAACACCTATGTTGAGTTTTACAATTTCCAATTATCAAGTAGTCCCTAACAAGTTAGGGTTCGGTATTCGATTTTTGTTTGATTGCCTTAGATGTTCGGTTCGGAGAACGCTTAACTATGGTCTGCATTACCGCCTCGACAAGAGGGGTTACCGTGGCTGTTGGTGGTGAAGCATATAACGAGTTATTTGATGTGTTTTTCCTGTGGTCTGGCGTGGTTGGAGTAATCGTCTTCGGATGGTTAATTCATCACTCATTTTTATATCGGTCTAAAGATGGAGAAGTGCCTAATATTGACGATATTGCAGTTGGTGAATTTCCAAGGCATTTTCACAATACTAAATTAGAGATTGCTTGGGTTGTTCTTCCATCCATTCTAATCATCTACCTTACATATATTTCACTTGGACCAGCGTCTGATGTTTGGGAAGACCCAAGTGTTGTAGGTGTAGAAGGTGTTGATTACTATGAAGTTGGAATTAATGGGCAACAATGGTTCTGGGAATTCGATTGTCGGAATTTAGATACTGATTTATGTGATGTTGGTGTTCATGATGAAACTGGTTTGACTGTATTAAGCGTGAAAAAGGACGTGACTTACAGATTCAATCTTTCATCCTCGGACGTAACACACTCACCTTACGTCGTCCAGTGGGGTGCAAAAGAAGACTCTGTACCAGGTATATTCACATCAATGTGGGTAACACCCGATATCACTGGTGAGTTCTTCATAGATTGTGCGGAATTCTGTGGTGATGATCACGCTTACATGACTGCAATACTTGAGGTACATGAGTGAGGTGACATGATGAAAGTGAATGTGAAAATACTTGCAATTACTGCTCTTCTAGTAGCCTCACTAATGTTAGCACCTAGTCTCCAAGCTAGAAGTGGAGGGATCAACAATGTTGACTCCGGATGCACTTGTCACAGCGGCGCTCCTAGTGGCGATGTGTCACCTTTCATGACTCTAGGAAATGGCAGTGCATTGCCTTCAGAATATAACCCTGGAGAAACTTACACATTTTCTTTTGGATTTACTGGGGGACCGGGTTCAGAATTTATTTCTGAAAGGCAAAATACTGGCGGATTCAATCTCGTAGCCACTTCAGGTACTTTGACAATTTTAGATGACTCGACTCAAATGATTGCTGGCCAACTTACCCACACTACAACTGGAAATGACCAAATGAACTGGTCAGTAGATTGGACTGCCCCAAGTAGCGGTTCAGCAAATTTCCAATTAACAGTCAATTCAGTGGATGGTGATGCTTCGCCCGGTGATGGTGACCATTGGGCACAATCCCAATTTGTAATGGGGGCCCCTGGGGGAGGTGGTGAAACTACGACCACAAGCGCCGATGGCATTACTGTCCTATTCTCTGCCATTCTACTTGTGTCACTGATGTTGTTAATTAGCGTGGCATATGTATTTTATCGCGCCAACCCTGAATCTTTTAGTTGGGCTGCCTTTGCACCATGGCTTTCCGAATGGCTTACCAGTACCGATCACAAAAAGGTTGGAACTCTCTACTTTGTAGCTGGTCTATTCTATTTCCTAGTGGGTGGTGTAATAGCCCTGATGATTCGAATTCAACTATCAGTCCCGGGCAATGATTTCTTGACTCAGGACCAATACAATCAATTCTTTACTTTACACGGTACTGTGATGATTTTCCTCGCCGCCATGCCTTTAATCAATGGTTTTGCCAATTGGATTGTACCGCTTCAAATTGGAGCTAGGGATTTGGCTTTCCCTAGAATTAACGCAATGGCCTTTTGGCTCAATCCTGCTGGTTCTATTCTAATATTGTGTGGTGTTTTCTCCGGAACTGGAGCGGATGTGGGTTGGACAGGTTATCAACCAATTACATCTTGGGTATCAAGTCATCCAGGAACTACATTTTGGCTTGCTGGGCAACTTATGTTAGTTGCTTCTTCAACACTTGCTGGAATTAACTTCATCACTACAATTTGTGCCATGAGGACCCCTAGTATGGGTTGGATGCAAATGCCATTGTTCACCTGGTCAATTTTTGTTTCAGTGATGTGCCTATTTATCTCAATTCCAGCATTTGGAATTGGTTTGATCGAAGCATTCCTTGATAGAACAATTGCTACCGCTTTCTTCAACACAAGTGCTGGCGGTGACCCACTTCTTTGGAGTCACCTATTCTGGTACTTTGGACACCCTGAAGTGTACGTTGTAATTATTCCTGCATTTGGTATTGTTTCTGAAGTACTTGCAACAAGTTCCCGCCGGTCAATATTTGGATACAAATCAATGGTTTACGCAATGGCTGGAATTGGATTTGTATCATTCATTGTTTATGGCCACCATATGCTAACTAGTGGAATGGCTCCATGGCTAAGATTCGTGATGATGCTGACTACGATGGCCGTAGCTGTTCCAACTGGCATAAAAATATTCAATTGGTTAGCGACTATGCATGGAGGCTCTCTAGTATATCGCACACACACACTCTGGTCTCTCGGGTTCTTAGTAACATTCACGCTAGGTGGAATTTCAGGGATGTTCTTCCCGTCAATAGCCATGGATACCCACCTTCACGAGACTTACTTTGTAGTAGCACACTTCCATTATGTCCTTGTAGGGGGAACTGTCTTCGGACTCTTTGCTGCAATATACTACTGGTACCCTAAGATGACTGGAAAGATGATGGATGAAAGGTTGGGGATTCTACACTTCCTCATCGCCTTCATTTCCTACAACGGGTTATTTTGGCCGATGCATAAATTAGGATTAATGGGGATGACTCGAAGACACCACACCTACTTCATTCAAGCAAACGAATACAGTGATGTTATAGGAACACTGCCCCCTGAGGTAGCGAGTTGGAATTCATTCATCACAATTAATGCATTTATTTTCGGTCTCTCAACTCTAATCATGGTCACTAACATGGTGATGACGCTTGTAAAGGGTAAGAAAGCCCCAGCAGATCCTTGGGGTGGGTGGTCCTTTGAATGGCTAGTTACATCACCTCCGCCAACGCCATCGTTCGATGACTTGCCAACTCTAATTGATGTAAATGAGGAACATGGTTCAGAGAAGAAAGAAAATTGGCTGACTAGGTTAATGGTTCCAAATAATCCCGATGAGGAGGTGATGGATTGAGTACCAGTTTAACAGAAGAGCGGATTCGTCAGATCATCAATGAGGAAATGAAAGATTATGGTGTAAGAAAGAGAGCACCCTCCCCTGCTTCAGATGATGACCATGGAGACGATCACCATTACGGGCATCACGGAAATGGATGGGGCCCTCATGATTGGGAACACGGCGCACCACACAATAGTTGGGCTCCAATTATCATGTCATTTGGAATTACAATATTCCTATTTGGATTCGCTTCTACTTTTGTAATGAATGATGACTTAAACGACACCGTGTTCAATGGAAACTACCTACCAATGGTCTTGGTAGGATTTGCAGTGGTAATTTCTGGGTTACTAGTATGGTGGCGTCAAGATATGTCTTTTGATGGCCATTTTGAACCAAAATCTGCAGGCGCCCCTTTCCAAAATATCGATATTCGTAAAGTTGGAATGTGGATATTCTTGATGTCTGAAATGATGGTTTTCTCAAGTTTATTTACGACTTATATTCGATATCGTATGGGAACTGAATCGTGCCAAGCAATTCTAGACAACCATGCTACTTATTCGAACGGATTGCCGTTCTCACCAGGTGATGCTTGTTGGGTACCCGCATCTTATTTCATTGCTGGTTCTCATTCAGAATCATGGACATTAGTTCTATTCCCCGATACTCTTGTTCCTGGAGCTATCAATACATTTGCTTTGATTGTTTCTTCCTTCACTGTGGTATTGGCTTTGAAGACCGCAAATCGTACCGATTTGGATCATGAAGAAAGATCTAGAAAAATCAGGAATTATCTGGGATCTACTCTAATTCTAGCTACTCTTTTCTTAGTCCTTAAGTTGATTGAATGGTTTGTTGGATTCAACATTGGACCATTCCATGCCCCTAGTTTGTTGGACGATGGATACACAATCCACAATGAAATGTATCACTTTGCGGGCGCTGGCCATGGTGGCGAATATATTGATGTTAATTTACGTCTATCTGCTGCTACGTTTTACGTTGCCACGGGTACTCACGGGGCTCACGTATTAGGTGGAATAATTGGCCTTGTTTACATGACTTACAAAGCCCATAAAGGAGGATATTCTCCGACTAACGCAGTATCTATCGAATACTTCGGAATTTATTGGCACTTTGTTGATTTGGTTTGGGTGTTGGTGTTCCCAGCGTTTTATCTGTATTGAGGGGGAAAAAAGATGGGTCATAAAATTCTAGGAAGAGATGCTTACAATGTAAATTTCGCAATGCTGATGATTATGACTGCTGTTGAAGTTGGAGCGGTGGCTGCATCTGTGCAAGGGGCGATTGTTGAAGAGATGGTTATTCTAATTCTTGTAACAATAGGAGCAATAAAATTCCTAGGAATTGCATTTGTCTTCATGCATCTTAGATTTGAAGAAGATAGCAATATTCTAACATTAACCGCACTATTTCCCGGGGTATTCATTTTACTGATGATCGTTTTCATTGGAATTACCACACCAGGCGCACCAGATTCATTACCTGCTTGGTGTAGATTTTAATTGAAAGCCGAAATTAGGCGCGGACGGAGAGATTCGAACTCCCGCGACACGAGGTCACCGGATTTCAAATCCGGCGCGATACCAGGCTATGCGACGTCCGCAGCGCTTGGTCCGAATCATTCATCGTTCTTGAAAGTGCAGTAATAACAAAGAGAACAAAATATATTATACGATGATATGAGGGCGGCAGTTATGCGAAAAATTTTGATTTTTACCTTGTGTTCTGCACTGATATTTGCTGGTTGCATTGGGGGTGATGGGCACCATGATATAGATTTCAATGGGAAGCCTTACCACCCGCCCGTACAAGCCCCAGACTTTACTCTAACAGATCATAATGGAGATGAGGTTTCTCTCTCCGATTTTGAAGGAAAGGTGGTGGTTGTCGCATTCACTTATACTCATTGTCCTGACATATGTCCAGTAATTGAATCTAACATGAAGTACATGAAAGAAGAGTTGGGAGATTCGTATGGAGAAGATGTCGTTTATCTTTCAATAACCATTGATCCATTACGAGATACGCAAGAAGTTCTAGCGGACTATGTCAATGACAATGGATATGATTGGCCACATTTAACCTCGACCGATTTAACCATGATTCAGGAAGTCTGGAGTGGTTGGGGAATTGCAGTTAACACCACCATGATTGATCTACATGTTAGTGGCGGCATGCATATGGATGGTCATGACACGGGTAGCCACTCAATGATGCATTCATTAGTTACTATGATGCCAGATAATAGTACAAATGAATATGAAGTAAATAGCACCCATTTACCTGAAAATGCTACTGG
>CAYNXD010000041.1:0-15781 GCA_964401115.1 uncultured Candidatus Poseidoniales archaeon
TTTATCTCTCATTTTGCTCTATTTTTTCACATTTTCACTTTCACTTTAATTTCATTTTTCTAATCTTCTTATTCATCAGATTTATGAATCTCCATTGTCACCTAATCTTGCCCTGGGCCTCCTAAGCCCTATGGGTGGAACTCCCAGGGTGTCGGTTTCCTTTTCTTTCCGGCTCTTTGTTTCCACCCGTAGGCAATTATCTCAGTATTTACCAGCCATCCCTGGCTTCAATCCCAATATGATAGGAATTAATGCCGTTGACCCACATATTACACCTATGCACAATGAACCAAGGAATGCCGATTCTGAATTTTCACCTAAAATTGCATGTCCTTCGTCTGGTACAATAAGAGTGACAATTACTATGTTTAGAATCAATACTACAATAATTATCCACGATGCTATTCTCTTTCTCATTAATATGAAAATGCCACCTATTAACAATGTTAGGGATACGGTTATCCCGACAGCAAATACTGGATCAGCTACATTTTCTAATGACGTGCCTGTGCTATTAATCCAAAGAATACAATCAATTATCCCAAAAATTACCAATAGCGAACCACTCAACCTCCAGGGCAATGATGGTTCAATCATTATCAGGGGATCTTCTGCTTTTTCTCCCTTTTCGCCTGTACCTAAAGGAGTGATGTTTCTTCCTTCTGGTATCCAATCTTCGATTTCAACACCACCGAAAAATCCTATTCACCAGCAACAGGAGGCTCTGGAATTGGAGTTTCGAGCGGTTCATACTCAATTGTCAGGAATGTTTCGGTAGTTATTGAATCACCTTCAACATCAATATCCATCCTCCAGCCGCCTGAAAGTGGATCGTTTGTTCCCCATGCGTATGAGTTTGATTCGTCGTCTGCAATTTCCTTAGTTGATGCATCTACCTCTGCATCAGTAGGATTACGAACTGTCCAAGTGACTGTTGATGGCCCTCCGTTAAGGAAAAACGCAGCCGGTGGGGGATTAGTCGCATTACTAATCAAATCAACTCTTCTTGGAGTTGCTTCTTGAGAACCAGGTGATGTATCAAACCAAACTGGATATGGATCTGAAGTAGCTTGATTATTATCATAGTGAAGTTCATACTCAACCCGTAATAGAACCTCTACTTGTCCTGAATTCTCATTTGTATCGTTGGCTCCAAGTATTGCTCTGTAAATGCCATGAGCGCTATACGAAATTGTAACTTCAGACATATCTGAAGCGCTTACCTCTACGACAGGGTCACCATTGCCAGGATCTACCCAAAATGTGGAAATTTCGCCTTCCTCACTATAGGTCTCATTGAAATCGAATGTGAATTCTGCTTCAATAATGTCTTGAGTTTGGTTGTTTGAATCCGGTACCATAGTCTGTATTACTACCCCTGAAGTGGCCTCTGCACCCCAAACCACGGTCACTTTGCTAGGTGCAGGTTCATCATCCCCACCGAAGCAACCGGCTAATGGTGCAAGCATTAGCAGTAAAATCAGAGCAGTTGTCCGCATTGCTCGTAGGCGTGGCATCAAACATACCCAACCGCTCATGAAGCAAAAAGGCAACGGCGAAATAAGTCAAAATCTATCAATCTATATCTGAAATCTTTGTTTTGTCAGAATTGAGTTGAAATAGGGGGAGCGGACCCCGAGGGTCAGCGCTTTGGAGTAGTCAGGTCATCTCGTCGGGCTCATAACCCGGAGACCGGTAGTTCAAATCTACCAGGCGCTACCAAATTTCAGTCTTAAGAACCGGCGGAATCATGAATGGTTGCTCGCCCCGAGTGTTAGAGGGGAGACCTATGAGCGGTGGAGATTTGTTAGTCAAAGGTGCAGAAATGGTTCTTCCAGACCGAGTCGTGACCGGAGATTTACGTGTAACAAACGGAACAATTAGCAAAGTTGCTGCGGATGGAGGGCTAGAAGCCTTGGATGGCGAAGTAGTTGTAACTGGTGAAGGATTGACTTTGATGGCTGGCGCCATAGATCCTCAAGTCCATTTCAGAGAGCCTGGGCAACCAGAAAAAGAGACAATTGGATCGGGTTCTCGAGCCGCTGCTGCTGGTGGAGTGACATCATTCTTAGATATGCCAAATAACGTGCCCGCTGCGACAAGTTTAGCCGCAATGCAAGCAAAATTAGATTCTGCTGCTGCAACTGGAGTCACAAACTATGGTTTCTTCATAGGCGCAACACCAACCAATATTTCTGACTTGCAAGAGGCAGTAGGGACTGCAGAGGAACCATCTCCTACTGACGGAATATGTGGGATCAAAGTCTTCATGGGATCTTCAACAGGTGACCTTCTGGTCCATCAGCAAGAACATCTAGAGAATATCTTTGCAAATACAGCTGGAATAATTGCGGTTCATGCTGAAGATGAAGACAGACTAAATGCTAGATGGCCAGAATTTGAGCACCGAACAGATATTGCTGCTCACGCTGAATGGCGTGATGATGAATGCGCCATGATTGCTACTAAACGTGCTACTGCTTTGGCAAAAGAGTTCAATCACAAACTGCACGTTCTCCATCTTACTTCAGGAATTGAAGCTGATTGGTTAGCTAAGAATAAGGGTGATTTAGTGACGACAGAAACTTGTCCGCAACACCTAACTTTTGACGAGGATGATGTTTCTAGATTAGGAACTCGTCTCAAAATGAATCCCCCAATCAGATATTCACAAGACCGCGAAACTCTTTGGCGCAGGCTCAAAGATGGTACAATCAATTGTATTGCTACTGATCATGCACCCCACACTTTGGAGAACAAAGCACTGGGTTTCCCTGCAGCTCACTCAGGGATGCCAGGAGTAGAGACATCCCTTCCCCTCATGCTAACTCATGCACAGGATGGTAAGTGCTCGGTATCTGATGTTGCACGATGGATGTGTGAAGGACCTGCCCAAGTATTTGGAATGAAAAACAAGGGGCGACTAGAGGAAGGATTTGACGGTGATTTAGTATTAGTCGATATTGAAAATCGACATACTATCCAAGATGAAGACACTTGGACAACTGTGGGCTGGAGTCCTCTATCGGGAATGGAATTGACTGGTTTCCCACAATTGACGGTGGTCGGCGGAACAGCAGTCCATGGACGAGCAACTGGCGGGCCGTTACGCGGTGAGTCCTTGTGTGAAGCTGGTGAGGCTGGAACTGTCCTTAGATTCTGATATTCTTACTATTCTCTGTCTGGTTCAGGAGATTGTTCGCTGCTTCCGCTACTAGCCGAATCTCCATCGTCATCTTTCCGCTCTTCGCGTTCTTCATCAATCTCAAGATATACAACATCATCCCAGTAATTAGGGACTTCGACTCTCTCTGGAAGTCCAATAGATGCTGAAAGATTCATTGTAGAATAATTAGTCACAGTTACCCCTTCTGAAGAGAAAGCATAGATGAAATCACCCATGAAAATCGATCTCCTAACATTGGGACTTCCTGAATAATAATATTCACGCAATCCATTATCACCATTGTAGAAATCTGAATGGTCGATTGTCCCGTACTTGGTTAATGTGTTGTTATCAGCATCAACCTTTACGAGTACTAGTTGAGATACGTATTCGTAACCACTGTAGGAATATTTTCTACCATCAATTACAACTTCATCATAGGTATAACGGCTAGTTGATAGTGGTATGGCAAGTAGTTCAGCAGGAGCCCAGTAAGTGAATGCTTTGTGCTCATATGTAGCCTCGCTGTACGACCATGACCAACTCCACCAATCTTCGCTATTACGATCTACGGGTGCTAATTGTAGGGCTGAAGCCAAAGTTGGATTTGCAAAGTCCGAAACGTCAAACAAAGAAATCTGGGTGTTACCCCAATCCAATCCTAGATTGTTCTCGCCTCCAGCAATTCCTATTGTCAATAGGTGATCATCGCCTAGTGGGTGAATATATGTTGAAACTCCTGGAACCTCCAACTCACCAATCACTTGTGGATTAGTTGGGTCTGACAAATCGATTGTCCAAAGTGGATCGATGTTCCTAAATGTAACAAGATATCCTTTTTCGCCTATAAATCGACTTGACCAGATTGTTTCGCCCGGAGCAATACCCCCTACATGGCCAATCTGCATCAACTCTGGGACTTGGTCGTCACAACCCTCTGGAATCAAACATTCAGCCGGAGCGAGTACATAGACGTCGTTAGTTGGACCTACCCAATCGTCTGTATCTTCAAGCCACCAACGACCCCAAACATCCTGTGTTGTTGCAACTCTGATTGTACCATTATATTCCGAAAGCGCGAATTGATCATTTACAGTTCCAGTTACTCTACCGGAACCAATGTATGTTGTCAAACCACCTTCTGAGATGTCAAAAGCGTGGATGTTCGTAGCCTCTTCAAAGTCATCGTTACGCCAATACCACCACCAATCGTTAGCCGGCTCTGCTAGAATCAGCATATTTTGGCTAGCATATACCTCAACCCAAGATGATGATACATGATCAAGTTCATACTCAATCATATCACCAAACAATTCTATGGTCATGATAGTTGTAAAACCTCGTCCTACCGAATCGGCTGCTGCAGCGAATTCTTCACAAGTTGTACTTACTGTTGAGAGTTCCACCACTGTTCCATTTGACATTCTTTCATGCATTCGTGGGGCAAAATCTGCTAGAGTAAGAGATTCTATCACATGCATGTTGTATGCAATGGTTTCATCTATACTCTCATTCCAGACATCTTGACGCTTCGAGTCATCGTAATCCATATCCCAATAAGAATCAGGGAGAATTGGGTAGGTGCGGAGGCCCTCAAGTTGAGCATATGAATGAGTAACTGCTCTTAGAGAACCGCCCACAAGTCTTGAAGTCTGGTAAGAGCCGTCTAGGTATAACTCACGATCGATTTGAGGGTCTGAACGATTTGTGATATTCAGTACAGAGAACTTCACCTTGTTGCTATAACGATAGTAGGAGTATGAACCATCGCGTTCATCAGCATCAGCCATCATTGCGATACGCACCGGATCATCAACAGGTAAGTCCCAGTATGACACATAAGAGATAATTACAAGCTGATTACCATTTACTAGCATCTGCATAGGTGTTCCTTCTAGAGTCGTGTTCGATTCTAGTGTAATGTTACCAAACTCCGGTACACCTAGAATTACCAATTGGTTATTATTTATCATGTAGATATGATATCCATCGGTCTTTAGGAAGTCTGCTTCATCTACACCTTCTTCCTGATTATTAGTTTCGGAGTACTGCCCTTCACGATCTCCTGCACCGGAACTACTTGGTGGAGAAGAACTATCCATAGCAGATTCAGTTGCACCTACATCTCCATCCATCTCAGCGAAATCAACGGCCTCCACCATTACATCGTCTTCAATCCAAACCCCTCCACCGCGGAATCCCCAAGAGTTCCAATGCCAGTAAGATGCTTGATCAAGCCCGACAATCATCTCTTCTGCTAATGAATTACGCAAATCCTCCTCAAGTTCCGCACAACCGTCGTAGTGGTTCAATACAGGGGATGAGCGCATACGATTCCCCAATAGAAGTTCAGGAGAAATCCAGTCCATAATCTGCTCTTCTTCCTCTTGGGGATTTTCAAGGATACCGAGGCACCCTGCAGTCATCATTGAGGCAATAACCAGCAGTACAGTCACAGTTCTTCTTGCCATGAAAACCGCTGAAATACTAAAGTACATTAAGGAAACCTGTTAATGATTTTTCAATAAATTATCTTAGATTATCCTTTATTTTGAACATCTCACCATAACTCATCCCCATCTTGAGCTCTTTCTTCCCTGAGTTTTAGTCTTGCAGCTTGGAGCATCTTTTCCATCTTTTTCCTTCCATTATGGCGAGTAAGCAACACCAAAGCAAGAGTTCCTCCACCAGTAGCTACTACGCCAAACGGATGGATCTGGGGTTCCGAAATCTCTTCATCCTCTACATCAATAGATTCTTCTGTAGAACTTTCAGGCTCTAGGATTTCTACGTAGGTATCTAGTGTCATGCTATCATTTCGTGCATCTGTAATGATAAGTGTGACATTATACAAACCCCAATCAGCAAATTCGTGTACTACAGAACCATTCGTCGATGAGTTTCCATCACCAAACTGCCATTGGTATGAATAAGGTGCAAGGCCGCCAGATGCTGAAACATCGAAATGAACCCCCCCCACATTATCTAGAATAATTGGTGCTAATAGGCTGGATTGAGAAAGATATCCACCCAGTGACTCATTAACTGCAATTGTTCCCCAAATACAATCTTCGGACCCTTCAGTAATACCGTTAGATGACTCTTTAATATCATCAAAATATGTACAGAATGATACATTTGCAGAACCCCCCTCTGGGATGGTTGTAAATGTATATTCAATCTCTGAGCCATTTACAACTGTTCCACTAATATTCCAAGAGACATTTGCTCCACCAAAATACTTCCAACCATCACTAACTGTCACATCCGCATTCAAAGTAGCAGGGGTGCCAACCGACATTTCTCGTGGAATGAAGTAAGTGAGATTACAGAGTGGGCAATCTGGAGGGGTTGGCTCTGGTTCAGGTTCTGGCGGGTCGGGAAAAATGCACGAGCCATCGTCTTCTGTTGCATTGGCATTGAAATTTTCAGCGGTTTCATTCATGCATCCTCTGATAATTACTGGAGGAATAATTGAGTTATTTTCAATCGAATAATCAATGTAATGTTGAATTTCAGATTCAGACCAATTAGTTTCATCTTCAGAATAAGTTTGTATTACAAATCCAAGTGTCCCATTGGTTTCTTCACAATGAGAAGGTTCTCCACAGTCTAGTGAAATATTGAAAGATTCTCCAGTGCTGAATGCTGGAATTGAGTTAGAATTATGAAGCCAGGAGGGGATGTCAAAACCAGCACCTTCTTGTAATGCGCCATCACCCAAATATGCGAAGTCGGACAGGTTGTAAAAAGCAGTCACTGAATTGCTATTGGTTAAATTACATTCTATCTCCCCCAAAATAGTTGTTTTATATGGGATAGTACCGTAGTCTTCTGTATACATATCCCAAATATTATCATCACCTAAATCACAATTTAATGCTAAGTTTTGTAGTGGCTGAGGTTCTGCAACAGGCTCTTGACCAATAGTGAAATTGTATTGAGCAAGATAGATGAACGAATCTCCCTGCCCCTGTTCTTCGGTTCTCAATTTAGCAAAGTATGTATAATTTGTATTATTTTCAATTGCTCCCAACGTCCCAGTATCTGCAAAATCATTCAAGTTTTTAACAGGATTCATAGGGTATAGAAAGATGTTAGCACTTGATTTCATTCCATCTTCCCCATAAGTTTGGTATTCCTTCATGATATAGAGCTGAACGGTATAATTAGTGCCTTCTTGCAAATTAAGCCAATTTATTCTGAACTCTATCGATTGTTGAAACGTTTCATTCTCAAAAGCATCATAGTATTCCTGTTCGGGAGTAACTGAAATTGAAACTGACGGTGGAAGGGAATCTGCAGATGTGACCCCCAGCGGTAATGATGCCAATAGAAATACAGCTACTACCATCAATATTGAACGTCTAGTGCGAATAATTAACACCCCCTTAACCAACATCTACGAGATATCGGAGACCTATCAATATGATTCTGTACAGCATCCATAATAATAGTTATGGATATCTATTCCTGTTCTTCGGAATTAATGTGGTCTTCGGTTTTTGTAACCTTCAACATAACAACCAAAACCAGTGTTAATACGAAAAATAAGGTCAGAACAAAAATCATTGAAATATCGCTTGAATTTGGTTCAATATTATTGCTGATTTCCTTATTTAGGTGAGTGCAATCCATTTGATCTAACTCTTGTTCAGCATAGAATACATCACATTGAATATGTTCGATTCCTGTGTTTCTGAGAATTATGTCTGCTAACGTTGTATTCTCAATTTCGCTTCTCAACTCATAAATTTCAGAGTTTCCTGATTCAAAATGTAGCCTGTCTCCGTCCCTAAGCCTAGAGAACTGATCTTTGATAATGTAGTGCATGGTCTCTCCAAGAGCTGAATTCTCTACATGATCTTCAGCAAACATCCCAATTATTGCGTCGACACTGTCAATGTCTGGATATGTAGAATTGAGCCTTTCCTGAACTTCTATATCTGATGAAATATCACTCCAATTGGTATACCGATCTAATCCATATGACTCACGAACAGTGTTGAAATCTGGAATTCCGTGGTCACGTCCTCTTTGAATATCAACTGCACATAAATCAAGACCACCGGAACCGGGTGGCCCAAACATTTGATTTCGTAAGTCATCAGAATAGTATATGTCATTTTCAGGTTCAATATTGTAGGCGAGACCTCTAAGAATTGGGTCTATCCCTCCTTCTTCAGTTATTGGTGTAACATCAAAAAATCCCTCTCTAAGAGTCAAATGTCCTTCTTCAAGTGGTGTTCTATCTTCATTCATCCTAAGCATTGCACTACCAATTTGGCTATGCCCCATGCGAAATGCTACAATTGAAAACTCATTGGAAATTGTTGGATTAATTGATGAATTGTATTCCAAATAAGATTCTAAATTAATTCCTAGTGATGGGAGAAATTCGTAGTAAGTAATCGTTTGAATGAATCCAATATTGATGTGCCTAGCATACTGAAAAATCTCTTCATCTCCCCAATCAGGGTTTCTCTCAGCAATCTCATCAGCCAATCGATTATGTTCCCTCACAAACAAAATGTGCATTGCTAATAGAGCAACGTGTTCGTTAGCCCTACCATCTCCAGCAACAAAAGAATCTGTGAAATTAAAACCTGCAAATGACATTCCTGGAGTAGTAGGGTCATTTGCATAATCTGCTTGTGGTAACAAATCTCCTTCTGGATAATCACTTATCTTCATTTTACCCCCTGTGTATTCTCGCAGCCAGTCTCCGCGGGCATCATCACTCCCATATACAACGGAACCATCTAACCAAGAAGTAATCGTATTGGGGTGTTCTCGTTGAATTGAGGGGTCTGGATCATCTGAACCGTTAACGATTACTGAACGGAAGAATCTCATGTACAAACCACCGGGAAAACCCATCCAAGTGTCATTTTCATGAACTGGGATATGGGCTGTATCAGGCTGTAATTGGTCGTGAGTTCTACCATCCTGGGTAGTTGTGTGATCCATTTCATGAGTAGCAAATTGTCCCCAAAGCCAAACATAATCGGACAAATTACGAGAGTCGGGATGTTCAATTGATTCATGGCAAACTGCATTACTAACTTCTCTAGGATTGGGGACATCTGATCTATCCCAAAAAGTTAGGTTGTTTCCATCAGGTGAGGGGTACCTAGGAGATTGTCGTGACATTTGTGTATTAGCTGCCCCCCATTCAGGATTCTCAGAATTCAATCCTGAACCATCGATTGAATATTGCGATTCGACATCAATTGGTTGTTCATCAATAGTCACATAAGATGTTGATACACCATCTTTTTCAACAGGTGCGGCTGAAACACCAGCAAAAGATGAAGAAAAGAAAAGCAAAATCACTAGATAAACTAGTGCAGAACTGTTGCTGAAAAACCTAGAACGGCTCTCTGAATTGAAATTGGTCATTTTTTTCCTACATCCTAATTTTTTTGACCGACCTGCTCTCGACTACTAAGAATCACTATTCTTTCGGACTACGATAATAGCCATAACAGTCACTACTAATACTACAATTATAATTCCGAAATCGTAGTTATTAGGTGAATTATCATCTGAATTTTCTACCTCGATATTTGATAACTCACAATCAAAATTTTCTGCTGAATTTTCTGCCAAGAATACATTGCATTGTATGGATTCTATCTCAGTGTTTCTAAGAATAATATCTGCAAATCTAGTATCGTTCAATTCTGACAGCAGTGGTTCTAAATCAGGATCGTTTGCATACCAATATCGATCTGCATCTCTTAGCATAGTATATTGATTAAGGGCGAGAAGATATTGTGTTTCACCGTAAATTGAGTCTTCGACTCTTGGCTCGGAATTTACACCAATCAATGCATCCAGACTATCTATATCGTCGTATATTTCTGAAATTATTGACCTTCGGTTTTCATCACTTGTCATATTATCCCAACTCAAATGTCGATTTAAGCCCAGATCTGCCCTCAATGAATTATAATCTGTAAGACCACGATCTCTTCCTCTTTGTATGTCCATAGCACAAATATCCATCCAACCTGGCCATGATGATTTGCCTGACAATAAATTTCTCAGATTCTCCACCATTCCCAAATCATTCTCTCTTTGAATTTCATAAGACGCACCCCTAATTATCGGCTCTATTCCATAATCAAGAATTGGATTCATATTCCAGTAGCCTTGTTCCAATTCTAGTGGGTTTTCTGGAAGTTCTTCTCTTGAGCCATTAAGTAATAACCAATCATCATTTCTTTGATTTGAAAATGAGGTTGTTACCAACAAAAAAGCCTCATTGCTTAATTGGGGATTAATACTAGAATTATACCCCGAATATTCCGGTAATATCAATCCAATAGAGGGCAAATATTCTGAATATGTAATTACCTGAATTTGAGCAATTACCAATTTTCTTGCTCGCTGGAATATCTGCTCGTCAGTCCAATCTGGATTTCTCTCTTGAAGCGCATCTGCTAGCCTATTGTGCTCACGAAGGAACAGTAGGTGCATGGATGATAACCCTATATTCTCTAAATTTCTATTATCTGCAACTCCGAACTGAATATTGATGTGAGAACTGGTACCGTCCCAATCATTTACAAAGCCATTTGAATCAAATGCAGGTATCATGTCGCTACCTTCCCAATCAGTAACAATTACTCGCCCACCATCACCATACCTCATCCAATTATTCGTTTCTTCATTTTGCCCGTAAATCGAGCTAGCATCTATCCAAACACTTGCTTGATTAGGAAATGAACGTGGATTATCCTCATCAACACCTGTACCTTCAATAAATTCAGTTCTAATGTATCTAATTTGGGCACTTTCAGAACCTGAAGGATTCATGACCTCATCGTCAATCGGGATTGAAATGTGTGCCTCCTCCATACCCCCCTCATGTAATGAATCTTGGTGCGGGGTTAGAGAAATTTCATTCCTGAGAAATTCACCCCATAATGAATTCATTGACGACAAACTATTGGAATCATATGCTACTTCAGATTCGTGACACAAAATATTGGAAATCACCCTAGGGTTAGGGAAATCAGTATGAGCTATTGAAGAAAAATTATCAGTGAAATTTAATGATGAAAGATTTGGCATTTCGTCACCTATTGAACCCCATATAGGATTATCCAAATTATTGCCGCTACCATTGAGCGAACGCCAATCCAATGGAACGTTTTCACCCTCAATTTGAAACGTACTGGATTCTTCTTTTGAAACAGGTAGTGCTATTGAAGAACCTGAAAAGGAAAGGGTTGCCAACACAGTACAAAAGTAAAAAATTAGCATTTTGTGAATTATTCGATAAAAGGAGGGGTGTATAGCAATCCTCTGTGAGACTTGACAAGAAGACATCTCTATCCTAAATGTTCGAGTACGCTCTTTCGTTAAATCTTTGTTAGGATATTTGAATCTAGGCAGTAATAATGGTGGATTTCGTTTGGAGGAAATATCATATCCAGCAACACCCACGGTATTTCATGAATAATGGATTTCATGGGACTTTTATCTCAAAAAGAAATCTCACTCTTTATGCAGTCATTATTCTATTGTTTCTTTCATACATCCCTACATCCCTAGGTTCCAATACTGAAAATGAAAATGATGGCGTTTTAGTCACCTTTTCTGAAGTCACTGAAGAAAGTGGCTTCGGACTTGTTGATACAGGACCTGAAACAATTTGGTCAAGTTATGGGCCAGGAATTTCTGTAGATGATTGTGATGGGGATGGAGATATGGATGTACTAGTTACTGCGCGATTCGATCACTTGAAATTTGAAACTGAATCTAAGTTTCCTGAAGGTACAGACCCTGGAACAATTGAGGCTGCGGTAGAAGAAAACTCATCGGGAAATACTCAATTTATGATTAATAACGGAGATGGTACTTTCACAGATTGGACCGATGAATCAGGTCTTGGATTAGTGAATACAACAGTCATAGGAGCTTCCTGGGCGGATTATGACAATGATGGGGATAAAGATGTATACTTGAGTAATTTTGGAGAAACCGATGTTTACGACATTAGTTCTGGGGCAAGAAATTATCTTTACCAAAATAATGGAAATTGTGTTTTCATTGATGTCACTTCTAAGACTGGAGTTGGACAAGGTGCTACTGGAGAAGTAGTAATTGAAGATGGGGAAATTTCGGGTATCGAAATAGTGAATCCAGGGAGTAATTATGAATCATCTCGAGGAATGTCGCCCGCTATATTTATTGAAGGGGGTAGTGGTTTTGGAGCAAGGGCTGAAGCTACCGTAACTGATGGGAAAATTTCCTCAGTTGTGATTACTAGCCCAGGCGAGGGTTATGACGCTGGAAACCCTCCTGAAGTACTCTTTTACAGTGGTGTAATGAATTACGGGCACAGCACTACTGCAATTTGGGCCGATTATGATCACGATGGGGATTTGGATCTATATTCTATGAACTTGGGAATTGTTGATGAGGAAAAATTCTGGGCTAGGACTGAAACCAATTTCCTTTTTCGTAACGAAGGGGACATCGATGATGATGGAGAAATTGAATTCAGTGATGCTACAAAAGAAGCAGGAGTAAGTGGACAAAAAGAAGTTTCAGATACTCCAAATGATTTTTTCATTTCAATCCTACATAGAATGGACCAAGCTAGCCCCTCGAATCCTTCGACTATGGCACAAATTGACTCCAGTGATTCTCATGGCTCTGGCCTATCATTTGCAGGTGTTTGGTTTGACTATGATGGCGATGGATGGGAGGACCTCTATGTCGCTTCTGATTTTGGTATTTCTCCTATTTATCACAATAATCAAGATGGCACATTCAGTATTGTTACAGATGAATTAGAAATGGATATCCCAGGGACTGGAATGGGGGCACATGCAGGAGATTGGGATGGAGATGGGGACCTAGATTTATGCCACTCAAATTTTGGGCCAAATTATTTATGGGAAAATAATGAAGGGAATTCTTTCACAGAAAATGGAGGTAAAATGGGGTTCCGAGAACTTGGTGGTGGGACCTCATTTGTAGCAGTAAACTGGGCATGCCAGTTCTTTGATTATGATTTAGATGGGGATTTAGATATCTTTTTTGGAGTTGGAAGAATTAATCGTTTTTCGGCCTATAACAATAACACCTTCTTCAGAAATGAAGGAGATACAAATGGGGATGGAATTACTGATTTCATAGAAATAAGTGACCAAATTGGACTAGGTGGGGCTGAGAAAACAATGGGTACATCAATATTTGATTATGATGGGGATGGAGATTTAGATATCATTCTTGGTCAGGCTGGAAGATCTCCTCAAATATTTTCAAATAATGCGGTAGAAGAAACTGGAAGGAATTGGCTCAAGGTGAAATTAAATGGAATGTCTAGAGATGTGGAATTTTCCGATTTGGTTGGCGATGCTGAATATTCAAACAAATTTGGCGCTGGTTGTTTAGTTACTGTTACACTTAAAGATGGGACAAAAATGCAACAGCACGTCTATGCTGGTAGTGGATATCTAGGCAGTAATGAGCCAACTGTACATTTTGGATTGGGGGATTATGATTCAGTAAAATCTGTCGAAGTATTATGGACAACTGGAATGACTGACAAAGTAGAAAATGTCGAGTCTAATCAAATACTTGTCATAGATGAGTCTTCTAGTATTTTCTACTCGTTATTTGGATTTGCTATTCCGGAAACTAAAGGATTTATATTTTGTTTAGGTATCCTTTTTGTTTTCTTATTGGCAAATAAAACAGATTTCTTGAGAAAGAATGACAGTGGAAATTTAATTTCTCAGCAAGATGAAGAAGAATAATTTTTATCATTTATCGATAGATGTCTTGATTAATGGCGAGATTATACAGAGGCTGGGGAGAGCATGGCCAAGAAGAAGTCGAAGTCGAGTGAGGACGATGGCGGCCCCATGCTAGACGATGACAAAGTTGAGAAGAAATTGCGAGCCTCTGCTAGAATGGTAGTTCGAACATGCATGCAAATGAGATCTTACGAAAATACCTTGATTATTACAGACCCCCATACATCTCAAGTAGGCCAAGCAATATATGAGCAGGCCTCATTAATTTCTGAACGAGTCTTACTACTAATGATGCCACCAACTCATCAGCACGGTGACGAACCACCAGGGGCAGTTGCTGAATTAATGAGAAAGCAACAAATCGTTATTGCCCCAACAAGATATTCTCTAACTCATACTAGAGCAACAAGAATTGCTCGAAATGAGGGGGCAAGAATAGCCACATTACCTGGGATCACACTCGATATTTTCACCGAAGGTGGGATGACTGCGGATTTCTCACGACTGAAGGAAAATATCACCAAAGTAGGGAGCTTGCTAAAGCGACGAAGAAATGTCAAAGTTACTAGTGAATCTGGTACCGACCTTGACTTTGAAGTTGAGCACAGAAGATGGAAACTTGAAGATAATGGTATTTGCAACCGACCTAGCCAAGTTACTAATCTACCAGCAGGGAAAATTTTCACCATGCCAATAGAGGGGTCGATGAATGGCAAATTAGTGATTGATGGTTCCTGGGATTCAACACTTCTTGAACAACCTGTGATTTTTCATGTCAAAGATGGGTTGGTTACTGATGTAGAGGGTGGTTCAGTTGCAGAACAAATCAAGGAGACCTACGAATTAGCATCTCAGCAACTCAAGCCAAAGGAGAAAGAAATTGTTTGGACTGTAGCAGAATTCGGTTTCGGGATGAATCCAAAGGCGCGTTTGATAGGAAATGTTCTGGAAGATGAAAAGGTGAAGGGTACCTGTTACTTTGCAATTGGAGATAATTCAACACTTGGTGGTTCAGCACACGCTAAGATTCACGTAACTGGTGTAATGCGAGAACCAACAGTACACCTTGATGAAACAGTTCTACTTCAAGCTGGAGAAGTTACCTATTGAATCTACTGGGGTGAATTGCACACCGGGCAATAAATCCATTTATGTTCCACCCCAATCCCACATCGTTGGCAGTTCTTACCTGATTGGATTGCGTTGTGAACAGTTGAGGGGGTTTGTCTATCACCAACTCCGGATACAAGACTTGAAACTGCATCTAATGCGGATTGTTCTGGTTTGTTCTGGTTTTTTTCTGGCCAACCTGTATCAATTGATTGAGAGTTCATGTCATTCCTAATTGGAGACCTCTTAGGGACAACGCCCTGCGGTTTCTCAGTAAATTCTTCAAACGAAACTTGTCCATCTTCATTTTTATCTGCAAATTCAATCATTTCATTTGCTTCATTGATTGTAATATTAGCTGCCTGAGAAACCTCATTGGGACTCAATTGCCCATCCATATTGATATCAATTGAGTCGAATTGTTGAGTTGGTTGAGATTGTCCAGATGTAGAAGAGTCAATGCTTTCAGCAGCAGCAAATTGGGAAGCAAAAGCATCACTAGCATCCACCATTTCAACATTTTCTTCCTTACTAGAATCTACTTCTAAGACAATTGGTTCTGGATCTGGTTCTGGTTGAGGGGATGTAGGTGCGGGCGGGGTTGGCTCTACTGGTTGGGGAGATGTTGGAGCAGGTGGGGTTGGCTCTGCTGGTTGGGGTGATAATGGTGCAGGCGGGGTTGGAGATGCTGGTGGTGGAGATGATGTAGGTGTTGGAGGGGGGG
>CAYNXD010000042.1:0-51756 GCA_964401115.1 uncultured Candidatus Poseidoniales archaeon
ACTAAGGCTAAGAATCTATCTTTTTCACCTTGTTCATCACTATTGAGTGAAACGGATGTACCATGTGCCTTAATCAGAGAATCGGCCAATTCCTGAGCATCGCCCCATAGAGATGTAACTCCCAATCCTTCTTCTTCACAAACATCGCCCATATGGCAATCTGAATTAACCACACTGGGTCTACCAAATGATGCCGCATCAAACATCTTGACTGGGATTGCGCCCTCCATGATATTTCCTCTATGAGGTGGATACATCGCAAACATCACAGAAATTTCTGACATCATTTCTGATAATTGTTCTGAAATAAAGGCGCCAATGACCTCTGCATTGAGCCATCCTTCGGATTCTGCTTTACGAACCATGTTAGCAACTTTCACTGCCGCATTCCCATCCCCAGCAATTAGCAAGGCTGGTCTTTCATCATCGGGAATAATTCTCACAGCATCCAATAGTAATCGAAATGATTCAACTTCTCTTACTCTACCTAGATATCCTACTGTGAATTTCTTTGCAACAGGAAGATGATCTCTCTTTTTAGGACGATTTTGTACAACTACAGATTCTAGATCATATTCAGCCAACCAAGATTGGAATCCTTCAGAAGACGTAGTAATCGCTGAAACTTTGGATGCCTGTCTAAGCATTTTCCTGCGGTAAATACCAGCAAATAATCTCCTAAATAGTGATTTTGGGTTTGGCATTAATACCCAAGTGTGATGGAGATCATGCATATCAAACAATATTGGAATTGTTGTTTTGCCTTTCTTAGCAATCCTGTTTGCAACTTTAAGCCCAACATCTAGAGTATCTGCATCGTGGCAGTGAATCAAATCTATATCATCAATTGCTTCAATTACTGATTTGCGGAATTTGGCTAACCCCCTAACTGTGGACCAAGTCCCCCCATATTCGGTATAGCCAACAGAATGACGAACTATTTTTACACCATCAATAAATGTCTCAGCAGGTAAATTTTCTAATCTATCAAAGGCATGTATTGTAACTTCGTGCCCAATATCAGCCAACCATCTAGCCTCCCTTAAGACGCGAGGGTCAGGATTACACCCATTTGAGACAACTGCTGCGACCCTCGCCATAACACACCCACAGTTAATCGCGTGATGAATACTTGCATTAATTGAACCGACATAATGATAGATGGTGACGATTATTGTTTAGTCCGAGGACATGATATGCGAGTAGCGCTCAGTGGGGATGAAGGCTTCATTGGCCACCACCTTAAGGCCCAATTAGGCGAAGATTGCGAAATTTTAACCCCTGAGATTATCAATGATGCTGAAATGTTACCTGCAATTCTTGCATCTTGTAATACTATTATACACCTAAATGGTCATTCACCAGATCAAAATATGGAGAGATCCGACCAAGAGGTACTGAGATTAATGAGAGAAAATGCAAGGAAGATCCTCAAATCCGTACAATCCCACCAAGGGATACATTTGATTCTAGTGGGATCACTAAGAGTCCACCCTAATCCGCGCAGAGAAGATGAGTACTATTCATCTGAATCACCACTAACTCCCAGAGATGTTGCAGCAGAGGGCCAATTATGGGTTGAAGAAAGCGCACTTGAACACGCAATGGACACTCATCCTGTTACGATTATTAGAACTGCAAATGTCCAAGGCGTTTCAAATGATGGTGAGGGGCATGGCGTCGTGCACCACCTTTGTCGAGAAGCTAGTTTTGGATTCTTTAGTGTCCCAGGTACTGGTGAAGAAGTAAAGGATATGATTCATGTATCTGATTTGGCTAGAATTATTGGAACAATTTTGCAGAAACCACCACCCACCCGAGAGGCCATAGCAGTCGGCAGAGGGCAAGGGGTTAGAATGAGTGAACTAGCTGAAATCATATCTGGGGAAACTGGCGCATCCCCTCAATACAATAGCAGATCCGGTGATGAAGTATGGGGGATTGTTGATGGTTGGGAAATGTCACAACGCGTAAAAGTCGAACCAGAAATTTCAATTCAGGAAATAATTCAAGAAGCAATCTCAATCATATGATTGCGCGATTACTCCAAAATAAATCCGGATTCAATTCTTGATGAAGGAACCATCGCCTTGCATAGCCCATTGGCTACCATCTGTTGCATTGTACCAAGTCCCACCTGCTGCATCAGTAACATAATTCCCACCGGGTGGTAGTTCAGCATAAGACGCCGCCACAGTAGGGCCTGCGGGGGCCATTGGCATTGCTGGAGCCGGTGCTGCAGGAGCAACTCCGGGATAACCACCAGCAGCAAGTTGTGCTGAATCAGAATCCCAAGCATCCATCTTGGAGCCTTTCTTTCGACGACCAAGCATCAGTAGCATACCAACTATCAATAGAACTAGGAAACCTCCTACGCCACCTAGAATCAAACCATACTCTTTGAGCATTGCATTGACATCACCTGCTGCCAAACGTTGTTCGTGAGAGCAGCCAGTTTCCTCAACCAGTGTATCATCTGAGCCAGTGCTTGAGCAATCATCATCTCCATCAACCACTCCATCCCCATCTGCATCTTTCTGCCAATCAGAGCACCCATTGGAATCAACTGTGCGTCCTTGATTTGCTGGATTACTTCCTGGACAATTATCTAGCCCATTCATTATTCCGTCATTATCATCATCACCCTCTTCCCAAGCACATCCAAAAGACCCGTTCGAGACATTCCAAACCCATTCACTGGGAGTATTGACACAAACATCTGAAGTCAATTGACCAGAATTATCTCCCCAACCATCTCCGTCTGTATCTTTCTGTTGTGTCGAATCGTTAGGGAAGGCATCGGTGTTGTCCTTTTCCCCGTCATCATCTGTATCGTCTAAACAACCATCACCATCAACATCAAACCCTGTTGAGTCCTCATTCTCGCAGTCATCAGCAGCATCATAAATTCCATCACCATCAGTATCAACTTGAGTAGAAAGACCACAACCATCGGCATTGATATCCTCGCCTAACGGAGTATTAGGGCATACGTCGGGACCACTAACACATACTCCATTCGTAGCTGTAGCGCCATCACAAACACCATCGTTGTCATCATCATTATCCTCTGATTCATCACGACAACCATCGCCATCAAAGTCTGTCTCAGTCCAACCAATCGCGCCCTTTTCACAATCGTCAGAAACATCGAAGACTGGGTCGTTATCATCGTTGTCATCTTCATCCATGTCACGGCAACCATCGCCATCGTGATCTGTTAGGGAATCAGATGTCCATCCAGCTTGTACAAAACAGTCATCAGATGTATCAATTACCCCATCACCGTCGTCATCATCGTCCTCGTCAAGATCTCTGCAACCATCACCATCTCTATCAGTGGTACTGTCAGAAAGCCATCCTGTGGCACCAGGCGAGCACAAATCAAGTACTGCGCCTGTCGTATCTACGTCACTGACACCATCATTGTCATCATCCCAATCTTCGTCGGAGTCGAGACAACCATCGCCATCGTGATCTAGAGTTGAATCACTAACCCAATTGAGGTTACCTTTCGGGCAACGGTCATGAATTGCACCCTGAGAGTCGAAATCATTCACTCCATCGTTATCGTCATCTTCATCCTCTACTTCATCATGACAACCATCTGAATCGTAGTCTGCTGATACATTGTGAGTGTATCCTCCGTTTCCATCAGGCAATCCCCAGTTAGCAAAGTGTCGAGGGCAGACATCTCCTGCCACGTCATCTATTCCATCGTTGTCATCGTCATCATCTTCCTCTGTATCATGACATCCATCAACATCATTGTCATTGACAACATTTGATGTCCAATTCAATTTGAATGAAACACCTGTACATGGGTCATTGACATCTAGAACACCATCCGCATCATCATCATCATCTTCATCAATATCTCGACAACCATCTATGTCGATATCATTGGACCATACAGATGAATCCCAATTTACGGCAGGGCCATCACATCCATCATCATCATTTAGGATGCCATCACCATCGATATCAGGATCACACACATCACCAATTGTATCTGAATCAATATCGTCCTGATTTGGATTCGCGTCTGTTGGACAGTTGTCTGAAGAGTCGCTAATTCCATCACTATCTGAATCCGACGCCTGTTTCCAAACAACTACACCGGGAGGCAATCCAATTTGAGTGCTGTATGCCCCGGGAGTAACTGTTGCGGTAAGTGTATCGAATGTTGCTGTGCAAGCGCTACCCATGCCCTGACAAATGTGCCCTACAGCCACTATGTCCCCAGACGGCATCCACCCTACACCACCAGTACCGTAGTTGTAGTATCCATCATCACCTGCACTTCCTCCGGCTTTAGCCCAGAGCCAAGTACCTGTGGAATCTAAAACACCGGCAAACATCTCCGTATAAGTGCCCGTCAAGGTGTTAGTTCCTAATGTCGCAGTGGATGACGTACTAGTGGATGTTGCACTGTTAAATGCACCAGAAACTGCAATACCAGTAGAACTGGCATCAATTGAACCAATGTAATGAAGGCCAGTGTCACTGTTTCCTTCAGCCCATTGCCATGCCCCTGAACCATCAATCTTAGCTATGAACATATTATTAGATTGAGATGCAGATGTTATGGAGTTTGAACCGAAGTTTGCAGTTGCTGCAAATAGACCACCTACATAGGAATCTGTCCCTTCAGTGTCAAATGCCCATGGGAGTGTCATTCCACTAGGGGCGCCCGCAGTCTTAGTCCAAACCCACGAACCTGTACTGGAAATCTTAGATATGAATAAATCTGGAGAACCTACTGCATTGAAGGAAGATGAGCCGAATTGTGCTCCTGTTGTGCTACCCCCTTCAAATGAACCAGCGACCCTTAGATCACCAGCACTGTCTGTAGTAACATGTTCTGCAGAATCACCGCCAGGGCCACCACCTGTGGCTACCCAACCCCATGCACCTGAAGAAGAAATATGTGCTATGAAGGCATCAGAGTAACCGTTTGTTCCGTAACCATTAGCACCCCATGTGCCGCTGATATTGAAGGCGCCAACAACATATGCCCCACCATTCCCATCAGATGCTACACCATTGCCCGAATCACCATCATATGAACCACCTGCATCCTTGGCCCAAAGCCAATTGCCAGAACTGCTCATCTTTGCAACGAAAATATCTGTGCTATCCCCACCATTAGAGTCGGTTGTACTTCTAAGTTGAGAATTACCAAAAGAAACGTTGCCAGCAAAAAACCCAGTAATGAAAATATTACCTGATGAATCTACTACTATGTCGTTAGCCCATGAGAAACCACCGCCGGCATATTGGCCTGCAGTCTCAACCATTTGCCAATTCCCAGATGTATCTATCTTCGCAATAAAAGCGTCTTGACCAGCTGAAACTTGATTGTTACCAAATTTAACATCACCAATCAAAAACCCAGTAAGGTAAGTATTTCCACTAGAATCAGTATACGAAGAGGACGTAGTTGGAGAACCGCCGTATTGGCCTGAAGAGTCGCTCTCCCCAACCTTTACCCAATCATTAGCAGACTTAGCCACAGCAAAACTTGGCGAAGAGTCTAGCTCACCCTTCACAGGAGCAGCAAAAATCGTGATTCCAGCACTAAGTACGGAACACAACATAATAGCAATTACCATCAAAACTAGCCCGCCGGAAAGCGGATTCGTGTCGTTCTCAAACCGATTCATGAGAATCTGACGTCAAAGCCTCCCTCTTGAATCCTACCATTAATGGTCCATAGGACCACAATTAGTGAATGGTAAGGTTTTCACCGCTCAAATATGGTCCAATCATCCATACTTACTGATCGATACCACCAAACACCAGTCTCATCTTCCCACCATTCAGTACCATCTTCATCAACAGTTATTCCTGAATCATCAGATGATTCGGATTGTTCTCCCATTGATTCCTCGGATTTGCTCTCAATGACTTGGGATTGTTCTTCTATGAAATCATCTTCTTCATCATCATAACTCGAATCTCTGTTTAGAAGGAAGAAAGCAGCACCGCCACCAGCAACTATTATCAGCACAATTGCAAATAGCGCTACAACTAGGTAATTGACTTCAGAATCCCCTTCTCCAGAAGAATATGAAAGTTGATTCTTCGAACAACCTGATTCAACCATTTCTGCGCCCTCTTTCGTATCTGGGCATTGGTCTTCAGCATCTACTGTACCATCCCCATCAGCATCTCGTTCGGAAATTCCGCAACCAAATTCATCGATATCACCAATCTCGTCAGCGGGCGTACTTGGGCAATTGTCATTACCATTTAGAAGAGTGTCGTCATCATCATCTGATTCTTCCCAAGAACAGCCATAAGATGTTATATTTGCAATCCATTGAGGGGGAGTGTTCGGGCACGCATCAGGATTATTCCCTCCCATATTATCACCAAAACCATCACCATCACTATCATTTGTCTGAGTAGGGTCTTCTGGAAATGCATCGACATCATCTTTTACACCATCTTGATCAAAATCATCGGTACATCCATTTTCATCCCGGTCTAAACCTTGAGGGGGAGCCTCTTCGGGACATTCATCATTAGCGTTCTGAATTCCATCGCCATCATCGTCAGCTTGAGATGGGCTACATCCAAAATTATCAATAAACTGAATATCTGAAAGTGCAGTACCAGGACATCGATCGATGATGTTCCCTTGCAAATCAAATTCCCACAGCCCATCGCCATCATCATCCCAGTCTTCATCTGCATCTCTGCAACCATCTCTATCTGCATCTATATCAGAGGTTGAAATCCAACCCGTAACACCCAATTGACAGCCATCATCGATATCTAGAATCAAATCTCCATCATCATCTAAATCCTCTCCAGAATCTCTGCACCCATCACCGTCCTTGTCCGTAACATTTGCAGAATTCCAACCTACTGAACCACGAGGGCAAGTGTCTGCAATATCAGGCACCCCATCACCATCGTCATCGTCGTCCTCGTCAACATCTCTACATCCATCTTTGTCCAAATCTTGATCTCCGCTAGAATCCCAATAAGATGCCATTGGAGAACAATCGTCATCAAAGTCATTGATTCCATCACTGTCATCATCTGAGTCTTCAACATCGTCTTTACAGCCATCTCCATCATAATCTGTTGTTGAGTTACTGGTCCAATTTAGATGACCAGAAGGACATGAGTCATCTAAATCTAGAACACCATCATCATCATCATCTATATCTTCTTCACTCGCATCTCGACAACCATCACCATCATAATCTGTAATTGGTGAGGAAATCCAGTATCTATCTGATGGAGCGAATGCACAGTTATCATCTACATCATTGACTCCATCACCATCGTCGTCTTCATCTTCAATCAAGTCGTGACAACCATCTCTATCGTAATCATTTGCGTCATTAGCACTCCAATTCTTGTGAGTGAGTAATGTCGAGCAAGAGTCTTCCACATCTAGAACGCCATCTGAATCATCATCAAAATCTTCATCTGAATCACGACATCCATCTTCATCTGAATCGGTAGGCCAATCAAATGAATCCCAGTTAAATGCTGGGCCATCTGTACAACTATCTTGGGTGTCATCACGGCCATCACCATCCATATCTGAATCACAGGCATTACCTAGAGAATCTTGATCGAAATCGTCTTGACTAGGATTGAAAACCAGTGGGCAATTATCGGTAAAATCCAAAGTAGAATCCATATCTGAATCAACATTTAATGACCAAACAAAACCACTTCCGTGATAGACTGCTTCTGACGAGTAATTTGTTGTACCTATTTCAGCAGTACAAACACTCAAATCGAGTTCCACACAATAGTTACCAACCGTGACTAATTTCCCAACTCCTGAAAACACCGCTGAGTTTGCCGAATCAAAAAGAAGGCCGCCTCCCGCCTCTGCCCAAATCCATTGACCAGATGGGGATACACCTGCAAAGAAAGTTGCGAAAGGAGGTCTTTCTACAGTAATATTGCCAAAAGTAGCATTGGCGGTGTAAGGGTCATTCTTGTCAAACCATCCAACTGCTACTACACCACCTAAAGGATTGATTGCAATGTCATTGATATGCTGTGTATGACCGCTGCTGTTTAGTGCCCATGTCCAAGCACCCGTCATGTTAAGTTTAGCAACAAAGGAAGTTTGCCCCCCATCGCCAGGTGGTGCTGTTGAATTTGCATACCAAATATTTCCATCTAAGTCAATTTTTCCAACAACATCGCCGCCAATGTATATGCCACTAGAATCTATTTCTATGTCGTATGAAATAATGCCACCAGTAACTGGTTTTGCTTCATTAGCCCATTGCCAATTACCTTGGGTATCCAATTCTGCTACGAAGGAAGCCCAATAACCACCGCTGTTAGCAAGTGTAGTGGTTCCAAAATATATGTTCCCAGAGTAGTAGCCAGTAACAAATAAATCACCATTGGAATCCATTGTAATTGCAGTGATATTATCATCATACCCGTCACCTACAATCTCTACCCATTCAAATGCCCCATTGGTCTTATTCACTTTAGATACAAAACCATCTTCTCCATTTTGGATATTGAAACTACTGTTATCGAAATAGACATGATCAGAAAATGCTCCAACAACATAAGCATCATCATTAGAATCCAAAACTATCCCATGCATACTGTCAGAATTTGAAATTCCATGCATAGTGTTACCCCAATACCATGTACCAGTGGAAGACATTGTTGCGACAAAGCCATCGATACTACCTCCATCTGACATTTCAAAATCATTACCCCACTCTATTTCATCCCAATATGTACCAACCACCCAAATGGTACCATTGGAAGATACTGCTAAATCTGCTAAAATTGAACTACCTGCATGTCCTTGTGGAACTCCAGTAGTAGAAACCCAATTCCATGTACCTGATTGGCTTAATGAGGCCACGAAAGCTTTGGGGTCGTCTTGATGAGGGGGTACATTTGTGTCAAATGATACTGTTCCCCTTAATGTCCCACCAACTAGGATGTTGGTATTTGTATGATCCATAATTACAGATTCAATTTGTACCGAATTGATGTTCATTTGATCATTCGCAGTACCTGTAGCCTGAGTGGCTACTTTAACCCAATTTGTTGTACCACTGCGACCAGTTACTCTTTCGAGAGCGGACTGCTGAGCTGAAGTCAAAATTAAAGGTTCAGAATTACCGTTATCAATTTTCGAGTCCTGAATTACTGGATCATTAATCGTATATTCCGGCTGCAAAGGAACAGTCGATAGAACCATCAGTATTGACAATAAAAGGACAAGTGTCAGCCGTGTCGAACGATTACGCAT
Organism: uncultured Candidatus Poseidoniales archaeon; assembly: GCA_964401115.1. Lineage (GTDB taxonomy): Archaea > Thermoplasmatota > Poseidoniia > Poseidoniales > Thalassarchaeaceae > MGIIb-Q1. The sequence continues at coordinate 9,269 of CAYNXD010000042.1, forward strand.
ATGCCGCCCCTTGGGGCGGCCTTTCTTCAAGTTCGCGATTCTCTGACATCAAACAAATGGTGGCCTTACTACCACTGCTTTCACCTGTTTTCGTTCATTTGGAGCAATAAATACCTCATCTCCAGGCGAGACGCCTGAAATATACCCCATTCCAATTCCAACCTTGCCCAAAGAGGGGGATGGTCCGCCGGAAGTAATTATGCCAATTCGCTCCCCTTGCTCGTTGAGAACAATAGAACCGGTTCTAGGGAATGGGCCCTTTCCGAGATATTTTATTCCCCACCAGCGTTCAACCCCATTCTCAGAACTATTCACAACTCTATGCCTTCCAACAAAATCATGATCTAGATTCAATCCGAAAGGGACATTAGTTTCCCAAGAATCACGAGCTAATATTGTTGAATCAATTGGAGATTCATCGGCATCCAAATTTGGCCAAAGGAAATCTTGGCCTGAAAGAAGAAAACCTTTCTCCATTCTCAGAGTATCTCTTGCCCCTAATCCTACTGGAGAAATCCCAAATTTTTCGCCACCAGATAGAAGTGCCTCCCAGAGTTTTTCTGCTTGATTATTAGGTACGAAAATCTCAAACCCCCTTTCTCCAGTATAACCGGTCCCCTGAATCCATCCTGTAACGCCATGTTGATTATTGGAAATCGATTTACCACGGAAATGCTTTACTGCATTTTCAGGACCAAGAACTTCCTCAATAATTGAAACCGACTTAGGTCCTTGAAGTGCTAAAATAGAGGTTTGATTGGACATATCTTCCAGTATAACTGAACCGTCAATTGGCATATGGGAATTGAACCACTTGGACATAACTTCAACCATACTGGCATTTGGAACACCTAGGATAGCTATCTCTGACGAAATTTCCAATTCATTTAGATTCGACTCTATGACAGATTGACGGTCTGTAACTGCGAATATCATATCGTCTATGATATATCCTTCATCATCAAGGAAATGCGTATATGCACAACGCCCCACCTCAAGATTCTCAACACTCTGTGTAGCTATAGTTTGTAGCCACTCCCTTACACCATCACCGGAAAAACAGAAAAAACCCATGTGCGATACATCGAAAAGACCCGCGTTCTCTCTAGTGTTTAGATGTTCATCCATCATAGAAGAGTACCAAATCGGCAACTCAAAGCCATGGAAATCGACTATATTTCCACCCCATCTCTTATGCGCTTCAAACAGTGCAGTTCTAACGAGAGGGCCTGACATCAAATTGGCGGAATCCGTGTCGGCTTTCAATAATAGTGCCAATTAGTAAGGTGAAATTAGCAGAGTAATCATCAAAGAGCGCCCCTAACGGGAGCAGTATATGACAGAACAGCCAGTTAATGAGCCAATTCTTGGTTATGCGCCCGGAAGCGAAGAGAGGAGAGCACTACAAGCAGAGTTGGACAGACAGATGTCCGAAGTAGTTGAAATACCCTGTATCATCAATGGTCAGAAAGTGTTTACAGGAAACACCACCACCCAAGTAATACCTCATAACCACGGCCATGTTTTAGCTAATGTTCATCTAGCAGGAAAGGAAGAGATTGAAGCCGCCTGTGAAGCAGCAGTCGCAGCACAAAAGGCTTGGATTGATCTGGGGTTAGAAGCCAGATGCGCTATTTTTGAGAAATCAGCAGAATTACTAGCTGGTGAATGGCGAATGAAATCAAACGCAGCAACCATGCTTAATCAATCAAAGACTTGCTTCCAAGCAGAAATAGATGCCGCATGTGAATTAATCGACTTCTGGAACTTCAACTGTCATTATGCTCGTGGATTTCATGACCTATACCAGCCCCTGGTTTCCCCTAGTGGCGTTCAAAATAGTACTGAAATACGACCTCTTGAAGGATTTGTTTTGGCAATTACCCCCTTCAATTTCTCAAGTATTTCTGCCAATCTCCCAAGTGCCCCAGCAATACTTGGCAATACAGCGGTATGGAAACCATCTCGCAACTCATACCTCTCAAACTATGTTTTAATGGAATTGATGATGGAGGCGGGGTTGCCAGGGGGGGTGATTAATTTTGTACCATCATCTGGCCCAGATATTTCAGCAGTTTGCCTATCCAATCCAGACCTAGCAGGAGTTCATTTTACTGGCTCAACTGCAACATTCCAGAGTTTGTGGCAGAGAATAGGAGAAAATCTTCCGAACCTTAAATCCTACCCGAGAATTGTTGGAGAAACAGGGGGTAAAGATTTCGTTGTAGCGCATCCTGAATGTGATGAACAGGGACTCTTGGTCGCATTGCTGAGAGGCTCTTTTGAATATCAAGGACAAAAGTGTTCGGCAGCCAGTCGCGCTTATGTCCCCAAATCGGTCTGGAGTAGAATAGGGGGGAGTTTGATAGAAGAGGTTGGTAAAATCTCAATGGGTGATGCTCGTGACTTCACCAAGTTCATGACTGCCGTAATTGCCCAGAGATCTTTCGACAAAATCACAGGATATATCGAGCGCGCAAATGCTAATCCTTCCTCAGAAATCGTTGTTGGAGGGGGAAGTGATGATAGTTTTGGTTGGTTCATAGAGCCGACTATTATAGTCACAACCGACCCTAAATCAGAGAGCATGGTCGAGGAAATTTTTGGACCTGTTTTGACAATTTATCTATACGACGATGATGATTTTAAGGAAGTACTTGGGATCTGCGATGAATCTAGCCCATACGCCCTCACTGGCTCCATCTTTGCTAGTAATGAAAAGGATGTGCAAACAGCATTTAATGCCCTAAGATTCACTGCAGGTAATTTCTACATCAATGACAAACCAACTGGTGCAGTTGTTGCTCAACAGCCTTTCGGTGGAGCTAGGGCAAGCGGAACTAATGACAAAGCAGGTGGGCCGCTAAATCTGCTACGATGGATTTCACCGCGTTCGGTCAAGCACACATTGGAAATCCCTCAAACATGGGATTATCCATTTATGGGCCCTGATGAAAAATAATTTTAGTAATGTTGAATAGATTCATTCTCTGAGACGAAACTACTGGGGAGCATTATTGCTGAGAGGCCACTTTTGTGGCGACCCACATACCTGATCTGGTTAATGCCAGCGGAGGGAGAAAAAATGGAAACAAATATCGCATATGGATTAATGCTTGCAACACTTGGTTTCTTCGGCTATGTCGGATATCAAGCGGCGACTGAAAATGAACTTGAAACTGATGAATATTTATCGGCAAGAGGAAGTCAAAATTGGCTTCGAATCGGACTCAGCCTATTTGCCTCAGGGATGGGGCTATGGCTACTCTTCGGCCCCTCAGAAGTCGGTTATTATGGTGGCTTCTGGGAAGTATTGGGATACGCTATTTCTGCATCCACACCCTTCCTCTTACTCGCTTATGTGGGACCGAAAATTCGTGCCAAACTACCGGATGGGGTGACACTCGCAGATTATGTTCGACTAAGACTGGGAAGACCGATGCAAGTCTATGTAGGGATCATCTCTGTCCTCTATATGTTCACATTCCTTTTTGCAGAATTTACAGCGATTGGGAGAGCCATGAACATCCTATCTGGAATGGAACCATTGTATCCAATTCTACTCGTTGCTATCGTGACTGCCGCATACACCAGTTACGGTGGTTTGCCCGCATCTCTACGAACGGACCGATGGCAAGGTTGGTTGGCCCTTTGGTTACTTGTTGCATTACTACTGGTTGTGTTCGGAGGGGACATCGGTACGATGTTTGAACAGGCTAAAGCCCACACACCTGAAGATTTGCAGTGGGATTGGGCACACGGTAGTATCTCTGATCTAAACAAGACCTCTTTTGAAGCCGGTGTGGCTCTAGTCCTAGCGATTACGGCAGCAGAGATGTTCTCACAAGGAAACTGGCAACGCACTCATGCTGCCGAAAATGATGAAGCGCTCAAGAAGGGAGCTTGGTTTGCGGCAGCATTGGTATTCCCTTTGATGTTCATCATGGGATTCCTAGGGACGGTTGTTGCAGGACAAGGTTCTGTAGCAGACCCTTCGGCAGCCTTCTTCTATCTAATTGAAGATGTACACGTATTCATCATCGCACTGTTTGTAGTTCTTGGAATCGCATTAATTTGCTCGAGCGCTGACACTCTACAAAATGCAATTGTCGCCTCAATAAGTCGAGACTTGGCAGACGGAAAAATGAGTCTAAGTGCAGCACGAATTGCCACATTGGCACTCATCCCCGGAGCAATATGGCTCTCCCTTTGGGGTGTAGAAAATGGCTACAGTATATTCGCCATATTCTTGTTTGCGGATTTGTTAGCCGCTGCAACAGTCCTCCCCGTTTTACTATCGCTTTGGAGTAGAGTAGATGCTCGAGCGGCATTGGCGGGCGCAATTAGCGGCCTGCTATCTGTAGTCGCCTACGGACTGTATGAGCCTGCAACCAGTTATGATGGAATACAGCAGTATGTCATGTACATCATCTATCCAACGATGGACCCAATCAATGGTGGAGCAATTTCCCCGGTTGATGGTGGTTTGACCAATCTGTGGGTATTCGTTAGCGCACTGGTCGGTTCAGGACTTGTTACAATACTCGGTTCATTGGCCTTGAATTCCGGAAATTCGTCTTCTGAGGAAGAATGAATGGTAAAATCAATCTTCAGATTCAATGTATGCTTGCCCTTCTGCATCTACATCAGATTTTCTCATTTCACCAAGTTGCCTAACGGCCTCCTTATGGACCTCACTATCTTTACTTGATTTAGCAATATCAGCTAGAGTATCAACTATTTTGTCAGAACCTGATTTAGATGCCTCAAGCCTTGCCTGCTCTCTATCAGCCTCAATTGCCATGCGCTCCCTCTTCCTTGCTTGTACTTCAGCGAATAAGTCCATTGCAACATCCGCCCTACCTCGCTCTTCTGCCAGTTCTCTCTGTAATTGAGCATCGGCAGCGTCATTTTGGAAATCGTTAACCTGCTTCTCAGTTTCCAGTTTAACTCTAGTCAATTCGGCTTCATGGTGAGCACCCCTCAACTCCTGACTACGTTGAGCATCTAGTTGTGCAGACTGCAGTTGATTGATTTGATTCCAACGAGCCATATCAAGTTCTCCTGAAGATTTGATTTTGGCTAACTCCAACTCAACCTTGGCACGCTCTTCTGCTACCACACCTGACATGTTTAGACGAGCTTGGAGTTCTGCCTGGCGCATATTATGCGATAGAATCCTCTCCATTTCAGCAGACTCTCTCTCCTCCATGATTGAATTTTTCATCACTAGATTCTCAAGATCTGCTCTCATCTTCAACAATTGTTCAGCTTCAGTCTGATTCCAAGTTACAAATACATTATCAAATGTCAATCCAAATGATGAAACTGTTGCCCGCATTGACACTCTCAACTCGGCCATCAAATCATCAGTAACTTCTGGAGTTCTCAGAGACTCAAGTGTTTGCCCTTTTATCATTGGATTCAGATTGGCTTGAATTTCTTTTTCTAACACCTCAGCAAGCGTTCCAGCTGTAATTTCCATCTGCCCTTTTGCAGGAAGTTGAAGCATTTTTGGTGCTTGCTCACGAGTGATGCTTAATCTAAGATTAATCATTCCAACCGCCGGTTGCCCATCACTAGTCTGGGTGTTTATGCGGAGCAATAAATCGTGAGGACCCAAGAAAACAAAGAGAAAGGTTCGCTTTGGGTTTCCTCGGCCGAACATCCTTGAAAGAAGGCCTGCCTTTGGATTGACTTCCATATGTTGCTGAGTTGCCACACCAGCAATTTTTCCATCTTCAACTACCACACATGCTTCGTTTGGTTTTAGTGTAACCATTGAGCCATCTGGAACATCACGATCGTGTATATATCTAGCAATTACTGCAGGACTGTTTCTCCATCTAAAACTATTTTCTGACATCTTTTCACCTCTTGACTAAACCATCTATGTACATATTTCTCTCTCGGAAATGGTTACGAGCACGCCCAATCCTATCATGAACTAAACCTGCCATGGTATTGAGTTCTCCCTCATCTCCAATAGTTCGTAACGATTCTAGTAATAAATTAGCATCCCTAGTTGCTTCTACTAGTAAATTCAGCGTTGAAAGATCGTGATTTACTAATTTCTTCTGTACCTTCTTGGAGAGCTTACCCACATCTACATGAATAGTTCTAGGGGACCCTGTGACTGAATATTGGGCATCATCGCCGATTCCAGTGATGGTAGCAAAAATTTCATCACAAGAACTTCTCAATTCCCTCATACCACTTTTATGTGAATGCGCGTGAATCCTTTCAAAATGATCTTGAAGCATTGATGACCTACGACGAATTTCTTCACACACCGCCTTATCTGATTTAATGAACTTCCCCTTGTCATATCCATCAAATGCAGTTACTAACATCCTCACCCCATTAATTGCGGCAGGCAGAGCAAGTGAAGTAGCGTCCACAGTAATCTAGAATGATTGATGATATGCTCGTTATTGATTGTTACCCCCTGCTGTTAAAATTTAATCTCCTGAAGAACTAAAAAATCGAAAACAGTTAGAGTCAAGATTGAAGGAGGGACTTGAACTCCAACTATGCGTGAACCCGAGAGAACTACTTGCTAAACCATTGCCAATTATGCGTCACACCTGGTCTCGACGTGGATGGCTAGGGGGGCGCTGGTTATACGTGGAGATATTTATTTGGGGACTTGTTGGAGTTGCTGGAATATACTTCACAATCAATCACCTAATCGCCAATTTCGGTTCATATGGTTGGAGCCCAGAAATTTCCCTTGATAGTAAAATCCCCCCAGTAGCATGGATGATTATACCATACATTTCCCTCTATCTCCTAACTCCAGGAGCGATTTTTCTTCATCCCAGTACAGACCGAGGTAGAATGGAATTGATTCTCGCACTGCAAGGAGTTGTTCTATTAACAGCATTTCACGGAATTTTTTTCGTACTTTTCCCAGCAGATATTGCATTGAGAGACCAATTACCAGCAGAAATATTGGCTTACGAGGGGATTTTTGGAAGAATGTTTGAGATTATTCACACTATTGACAATCCTACAAACGCATGGCCTAGTCTGCATGTAACTCTGAGTTATGTTTTGTGTAGGGTGATTACAATTTGGCTAGACAGAGACTACGCTGAAACCTCATGGGGAAAACCTCTCAAATGGATTCTATGGATTAATTGGGTCCTTCTATGTGCCAGTATCCTAACCACAAAGCAGCACTTTATGTTCGACCTCATCACAGGTCTTACACTTGCTTTTAGTTGGTGGTGGCTCATTGAACCTGGCTTCTCTAGAGTGGCCAGCACGCATGATTCCGAAATAGGTTCGATCTTCGAGTGAATCAACTATAGACAACAGAAAGTGATTCCGACGTGATGCCATAAGCTGGGCTATGGTCGCCTTTTTGTGTCAATTAGTTCATCCAATTGCTTCATTGATGTAGAACACACCACTAGCGATGACCCCAATCATCACGCCATTGTGAACCCACTCGCCTTTGAGTGATTCCAGCCAGCGTTTACCCATATTGACGCCGAGAAGTGCTGAAGCAACCAATACGATTGTTAGACTCAAATGAGAGGATATCTCATCGAAACGGAAGAACAGATACACAGGGATTCTTGAAAGATCAACACACAGAGCAAGTATACTCGCTGTCGCAGCATAGGCCATCTTGTCTGGTATTCTACGGGTAAGGAACATGGCTCGAAGCGCACCCTGATGACCGGACAAACCACCCATGAATCCTGATCCAAATCCTCCAATTCTATCGTTGGCTTCTGGAATTCTGTAACCCGTCCATTTTTGACTCATGGTTAGTAATGGTAACACGATAAGCAAGATTCCGATGATAGCCAATAGAGGTTCCTGAGGTACATGATTTTGCAATAATGCCCCAATAATGGCCCCGAATACTAACCAAATTCCATATTTACGAAAGGCGCTGAAATCAACGTCCGGCCTCAACACAGCAAACTTTCCCATATTGTGGACTCCATGTACGATTGCGACAACAGCTACGGCCTCATGTGGACCCATAAACAGTAGAGCCATTGGAGTCAACATCGTTGACAGGCCAAAGCCTGCCGGGACCGTCAGCGCTGCTGCCAAGAAGGCGGCAATCGCGACGAGCAGCAGGTATTCCATCTTTCCAATCCCATGATGAGTCAGTTGTAAACGATTGGTAGGAAGGCATTTGCTGCAGCCTCACAGGCGTTGGCAACGTCATCCATTCTCTGTAGAACTCTATACATGTGCATAGCTGCCAGTGGTTGATCATCACCATGGGCAAAGACAAAGGCAGCGGCTGCAGCCTCAGATAAATCGGCTTCGTGTTCTTTTAGGTTGACATTGCGAATCATCTCAAGCAATTGATTACGGCCCTGCTTTGTGTAACCAGACAAAGTTACATCTCGCAGCACCTCTACCGTGTCTTCGTATGCTGCGACGGTTTCAGAGACTGACACGGCCATTTGTTTGAGCAATTTCCTCGATTCCTCGTCGTCATACAAATCTCTGAAAGATAGTTGCTCAGCAACATTTTGGGCATAATCTGCAATTCTATCTTGCCGAGTCAACATGTGCAAGAAGGCATCGCTACCAATAAGGAGTTTCCACTCACGATTACCTACCTTTTCACGAAGAGCAGTTTTGAGATTGTCAGCAGCCAACTCGGCATCAACTGTGGCTTGAATATCCTCAGAAGGATCCTCACCTGATGCTGCCTTGTTCACGGCATCAAGCATGTGATCCACTGTAACTTCGACTGCCTCAGCGTGCTTGTGAAACAATTCAAATACCGTAGGTGCGATTTGGTCACTCTTGGCATCTCCACCAACATCCGCTAATGCATCTTCGATATGGATTTCATCATCCTTAGTTTTCCACATAACCCAGACAACTGCTATGAACGCAATTGGGATGATTACAATGAGATTTAATGGGTCTGAACCACTCGCAACGTAGATGACGATTGCACCAAATGCAGCAGCTGGTAAACTGGCGACCCATGATGCGGCGATTTTTCCGAATACACGGAAATCAACCGCCTTGGCACCACCTGCAAGTCCAACACCGACAACAGCACCCACCAATGTGTGTGTAGTTGATACCGGGACGGCCAAGAAGGGCATAGAGAACATCAGAATCACAGTTGCCGCGCCAAACTCAGCCGCGAATCCACGTGTGGGTGTGATGTCTGTAATTTTCTTCCCAATGGTTTCCATGACTCGATAACCCCAGGTCATTACACCGATAGCAATACCGGCAGAACCGAGCAGAACTAACCATAATGGGATATCTGCCTTGGCAGTTAATTCACCACCACTGGCTAAAATCTGATAGACTGCAGCCATGGGTCCAATTGCATTAGAACGATCATTAGCACCATGAGCAAAAGCTACGTATGCTGCAGTGATAATCTGCAACCAAACAAAGATACGTTCCACACCTGTAAATCCACCTTTTTCACTGGAAAAATCGTATTTCCGTAGAACGCCCCATAGAATGATGCTGGCCACTAGACCAATGACAAATGCTAGAATCAAACTATTAATTGGGAACCAAGCGTTTTCCGCCCATGGATTGAATACACCATTTTCTTTGACTGGTAACCAATCATATTTGTCGGCGATCCATCCACTGGATTGGGCTTTTCCAAAGAATCCTTTGAGGGCTTTGAATTGAAGTGCTAGTCCGAGGACAAAGAATGTCGGCAACGCCAAGATTGGAGCCAACCATTTCGATCTCTCAATCGGGTTATCTGCTTCCAAAATGGTCATACGTACAACAGTAAATGAAAGGAAGGCGATAATACCACCCATTAGAGGACTGGCAACCCAAGACATCACAACTTTGCGAACAACTCCCCAATCGATAAGAGAAGTATTGTGCTGAACTTCCAGGATGAGACCAACACCGAGAATACCACCGATGATGGAGTGTGTAGTCGATACAGGTAGTCCGAATCTGGTTGCGATTGTGAGCCAAACGGCAGCCGCCATCATTGCGGCGATGAAGGCATACATCAGATCATTAGCAAATACGCTGGTGATCATATCAGCATTGTCAAAATCTACCGAAAGGATGCCTTTACGGACGGTATCCGTTACGGCATCACCTGCGAAGAAAGCCCCACAGAATTCGAATATTGCTGCGATAATCACTGCTTGCTTGAGAGTCAGAGCACGACTTCCAACTGAAGTACCCATTGCATTTGCGACATCATTAGCACCGATGTTCCATGCCATATAGGCACAAACGGCGATTGACAGGCCGAGGACGATCATCATGATTGGATCCATAGTGCGGCCCGAGCGCGGAGGGTATATTACGGAGATTTAGGGTAATCTATATAGCACTATATATTCCGGGGATTTATGGCAAAGGGAATCGGTTCAATGGATGTTCGAAAACTCCAACTTACTGGAGGAGTTACATACACCCTTAGTTTACCAAAATTTTGGGTGGAAACAAATAAATTAGAATCCAGTGATGGGATCCAAGTAGATTGGAGACCATCTGGCGCACTAAGACTAACACCTGTGAAGGATGTTAATGAGATGAGAAGAAGGAGCATAGTAATCCAAGAGGACATTCCAGATGCCGCTATTTTTGACCACCTTGTCGGGTCATATCTTTCTGGAGCGGACCAAATTGATTTCATATCGAGAAAAGTTATTGGCCGAAATTCAAAACTTGTAATTCGTGAATTTTTAAGGACAACAAGAGGTTTTGAAATATCTAGTGAAACCGATAAAAAAATAATTCTCGTTAGTTTATTGAGTGCTAGTGAGATGCCTCTCAGAGTAAGTATAAACAGAATGTATCAGCAACTTACATCCCTAATCAGAGATATTGGTGATGTGATGATTGGAGGGGATTATGAATTAATTGAGGATCATGAGGAAAGAGAACAAGAAATTGATTCTATACGCCTTCTAGTGGAGAGGCAAGTATCTTCTCTTCTTGATTCATACAAAGTTGCTGAGGCCTTGAACTTAGGAAGACGGGAAGCGGTAGAATTTGCAAATCTATCAAGATCTTTGGAAAGAATGGCTGATCATGCTAATCAATTATCAGAGCTAATCATTTCAACAGAAAAAATACCAAACATGAATCCGGACGATGCACCACTCTCACTAATTCCAATCTGGCAAGATGCGATGAGGAGTCTAATGCTGAACCTACGCACAGATGATGCCGAAAAGATTGAAATTGCTCGCTCGAATTTAAAACAATCTAAAAATGAATTGTTGGATTATGAAGAAAAATTGTGGTCGCAGAAAGAAAGCCCTAGCAGGATTCTTTTCAAATTCAAATTTTCAGAATCAATAAGAAGAATTTGTTCATATTCAAGAGACTTTGGAGAAATAATTCTCAATATGATGGCTCATTCAAATGTTATTGAAGATAATTGAAAATCAAATTAGTGAGGAAATTAATTCTGGTTGTGTCAAATACAGTAATAAACCAATTCCTGCAAACATCATCATCCAGCTACCTACCATCTTAATCATATCAGTAGCCCTTCGTAAGAAGGCTTCGACCTTCTTGCTACCGACACCCACTATTACAGTGACAGACATCATGAGCAAGAATACGCTAAGCATGATTCCACCAAGGCCAGCAATTACAGCAGAAGTACCACCAGAAAGTAAGTAGCCCAAATATGGCAATACAATTGCCGCCGTGCAATCAACTGATGCAGCAGCATAACCGATTCCCCACAAGTACATGTTACGACGAGGTGTGAACAAGTCATCAGATTCAGTAGTAGAGAAACGCTGAACAATTAATTTGTCAATCCAACCTAGCAAATGTGCTGTACCGCCCATCAACATGAATGAACCTAGAATAAAGAGTAGAACAGCAATGAAAATTGCGAATCGATGGAGGTAACCAGCGACGTTGATAAACTCAGCCAATCCTAGTACTAATAGCCCTAGAATAGCAAAAAATGTCAACATACCTACTCCTGCAAGAGCGCCTCCTGTAACATGATTTGGCATTGAACCCTTGAGTTTTCCAGATTCTCTCAACTCTTCTTCTCTCAAACCTAAACTGATGTAGTACCCAATGTAGCCAGGAAGAACAGGGAAGGCACATGGAGAGAAGTAAACTAGAATCCCCAATAGTAAACCAAGAGCAAGAATTCCAGTAAAACTCCTGTCAACCTCCTTGAGACCTATTCGCAAATCATCTGATTCGCCTGCGTTAGCAGAAACCACTGCTGCATCAAATTCATCCCAACCCTCAATAGGAGTACCAGAATTTTGTTTGCCAACAATATATCCTTCATGATCAATTACGAGTAGAAGAGGTATTTGATGAGCAAAATAATGTTCAATTAAGTCACCTCTTTCACCTGTCGTTTCATTGACAATAATCGAGTCATGAGCACCCATGCCCAAAATCCACTGAGGTACGAAATAATTTTCTTCAGGCTCTGATTCATTTAGCCATTCCATCGTTTCAATATCGTACCAACTTCCAATTGAAACAATCATTACAGGATATGGCCCTGTCAAATTTTGCCATCCAGAAATTTCAGATTCCATATGCGCTTGAGCGTAATGACAACTACCACAACCATGTGCCATAAAGTCTAGAACAATGACATTACCACGGTTTTCAGATAGTTTGAACCAACCTGTTTCATTTGTGTAATTATCTTCAATACCTGTGCGGTTAACAGTGTCCATCTCAAAATCGGGGACTTCCCTAACCTCCCCCCCTACGCCAAACATTGCCGAGGTTAAGCCAAATGCTGAAAGGCCACCATAGGCGATTACTGCGAACAATAAAACTGAGACGCCGAAGGCCGACCATGTCTTCTTTTCAGCAAACACAGTGACGTCAATACCGACCTTCCATTGAAGAGTCTCCTTCCACCCCATGAGATTATTGCGGGCCGCCGCCTGTCTTTATGTTTCTATTCCGAAGAGTCAGATGATGGGTAATTCCATCAAATTGAATATCTTGCATATTATGGCTTAATTTGGCGGGGATTTGATATATCGTACGCAGAACGGCCATCCGATGTCAGAACAAGATAGCATACAGAATCTCTTGGATGAGCAACGGCAATTCCCACCTTTGGAACCTATTGCAAGTGAAGCACATATTACCAATTTTGAACAATATCAGGAGATGTGGAAGCGCAGTATAGAGGACCCTGCAGGTTTTTGGGGGGAAATCGCAGAAGATTTTGAATGGTACAAGAAATGGGATGAAGTTGGATCATGGGATTTTGTCAATGGAGAAATAAAATGGTTTGATGGAGCGCAGTTGAATGTTAGTGTGAATTGCCTCGACAGACATATTGCTGCTGGAAGAGGAGATGCGCCTGCAATTTCGTTTGAAGCTGATGATGGAGAAACACTGACCTATTCCTTCAGCGAAGTTCTTGAGCAAGTTTGCAGACTTGGGAATCTGATGCGTGAAAATGGAGTTACCAAGGGAGATCGTGTTACAGTTTACATGCCTATGATTCCTGAATTAGCTTTTACACTACTTGCTTGTGCTAGAATCGGAGCGATTCATTCCGTTGTGTTTGGTGGATTTTCTGCTGATTCTCTTGCTCAGCGAATTGTGGATTGTACATCAGATGTGATGATTACTACTGATGCTGGAATTCGTGGAGGGAGAACAATCCCTCTGAAATCTATCGGGGATGATGCAATCATATTGGCAGCAGAACAAGGTGTCACTGTACGATGTGTGCTGGTTAATCACCGCGCTGGAGATGGTGTTGGACCTGGCTCCCCAAATTGGGTAGATGGAAGAGATATTGATATGGATGCTGGAATGGCATCTCAAAGTACTCAGTGTGAGCCTGAAATTATGGACGCTGAAGACCCCTTATTCATATTGTACACATCTGGATCTACCGGGAAACCGAAAGGGGTGATGCATTCACAGGCAGGTTACATGATATGGACCGCTACTACTTGCAAATATGTATTTGATTTGGACCCTAACAGAGACTTACACTTCTGCACAGCAGATATTGGATGGATTACTGGCCATTCGTATATTGTCTATGGGCCACTTGCATTAGGATGCCATACACTAATGTTTGAAGGAATACCAACATATCCAGATGCAGGGAGATTTTGGGAAATTTGTGACAAGCACAAACCCACTACATTCTACACTGCACCAACAGCAATTCGAGCACTAATGGTCTTTGGAGACGATCCTGTAAGAAAATTCAAGAGAAATTCTATTCGAGTATTGGGCACTGTTGGAGAGCCTATCAATCCTGAAGCTTGGATGTGGTACCATGAAGTTGTTGGAGATTGTACAAGACCGATTGTCGACACTTGGTGGCAAACTGAAACTGGAGGAATTATGATTACACCATTACCTGGAATGACTACTACCAAACCCGGATCTGCAACATACCCATTCTTCGGAGTAAATCCAAAAATCGTTCATGCAGACGGTAAAGAGTGTGAAACTAATGAAGGCGGGTATCTGATTGTTGAACAAGCATGGCCTGGAATGATGAGGACAGTATATGGTGACCACGATAGATTCGTCAAGACCTATTTCAGCCAGCAACCAGGTAGATATTTCACTGGTGATGGAGCAAGAAAAGACGATGATGGTTGCTTTTGGATTATGGGTAGAATTGACGATGTGATTAATGTCTCCGGACACCGCATGGGAACTGCAGAAGTTGAATCTGCACTAGTTGAGCATGATGCTGTCTGTGAAGCGGCTGTTGTCGGTTTCCCTCACGAAATTAAAGGTCAAGGGATTTATTGCTTTGTCACTCTTGAAGGAGGGCATTCCCCTTCAGAGCAATTGAGACAGGAACTAAGGCAAGGAGTTAGGGAAATAATAGGACCGATTGCAACCCCTGATAAAGTCCATTTCACTCAGGTGCTTCCTAAGACCCGATCTGGAAAAATTATGCGAAGAATACTAAGAAAAATCGCTGCAGGAGATGTGTCCGACATGGGAGACACAAGTACTCTTGCTGACCCAAGCGTAGTTACAGAATTGGTAAATAGTCGACCAGAATGAGTGAAAATGTATTCCGATTCATCTAAAACGGGGTTGCTAGGCGAATATTACAGGGGTGCAGTGTATGGCCGTAGGTAATCGAAATGAGGGAGCTCCCCTCGACCTCGACCTAATCAACTCGATTCATATTAATCGTTCAGCATTAGAAAGACGTGCTGCAAGCCTACCAAAACGCCGAGCTGTAAAGAAAGATTGGCAAGTTGCATGGATGCTACAAGCAATTCGATGCATAGATTTGACCACTTTGGCAGGAGATGACACTCCAAAAAGGGTTGTTAGATTGGCTCAAAAGGCAATTCGGCCTGTTCGAAGGGATTTACTAAGTGCATTGGACCTAGATGTGGATACAATCCATTGTGCTAGCGTTTGTGTATACCATAGTATGGTTGAAACCGTCTCAGAAGCATTGAAAGGTAGTCCAGTTGAGACTTGCGCGGTATCTACCGGATTCCCTGCAGGCCATATTCCACATCCGCAAAAATTGGAACAAATTGAAGCATCAGTAGCAGATGGGGCCACAGAAATTGATATTGTAGTTAGTCGGCAAAATATTCTACGTGGGGACTGGAAGGCTCTTTACGAAGAGGTGAAAGATTTCAGGAAAGCGTGTGGGGAGGCGCATCTCAAAGCAATACTAGCGACGGGTGAATTGGCAAGTTTGAAACAAATTGCACAAGCAAGTCAAGTTTGTATGTATGCAGGAGCAGATTTCATCAAGACTAGTACTGGAAAAGAGAGCGTAAATGCCACATTGCCAGTAGGTATTGTTATGGCACGTGCTGTTAGAAATTATTACGAAAGAACCGGCCAAAAAGTTGGTTTCAAACCAGCAGGCGGAATTAGTAAAGCAAAAGTCGCAGTGGCTTGGCTTGCAATGATGAAAGAAGAATTAGGAGATGAATGGATGCAACCAGAACTATTCAGAATAGGTGCATCTTCTCTGCTCGGAGATATTGAGAGGCAGTTGGAATTTCACCTTTCTGGTCACTACTCTGCAGCAAATAGACATCCTATGGCGTGAGGTGAATAAATGACAGTGAAAGATATTTTAGAAACTTTAGAATGGGGCCCTGCTCCTGAATCAGATAAATTCGCTAGAGAGTGGTTAGATAATCACGGACCTGATTTTGGCATGTACATCAATGGAGCATGGGTGAAGTCTCAGAGTGGCGATAATTTTGAAACCATCAATCCAGCCACAGGAGAAGTTCTAGGCACAATTTCACAAGCCGGGAAAAATGAAGTGGATGCAGCAGTATCTGCTGCTAGGGCCGCACTACCCGAATGGTCTTCATCTCCGGGACATGTTAGAGCGAGATATCTGTACGCAATAGCCAGACAAGTGCAAAAACACCACCGTCTATTATCTGTACTTGAAACACTTGACAATGGCAAGCCAATTAGAGAAACGCGAGATGCTGATGTCCCACTGGTAGCACGCCACTTCTATCACCATGCTGGATGGGCTCAACTGTTCGATGAAACCTTCCCGGGTTATGGACCCGTAGGAGTTTGCGGCCAAGTAATACCTTGGAATTTTCCACTCCTTATGCTTGCATGGAAAATTGCACCTGCTCTAGCAGCAGGTAATACAGTCGTCTTGAAGCCTGCAGAATTTACCTCTATTTCTGCACTAGCTTTTGCAGCTATTTGTGATTCTATTGGTTTGCCCCCTGGGGTGGTCAATATCGTTACTGGAGATGGACTTACAGGAGCATGTATCACTGAACATGAAGATATTGACAAAATTGCATTCACTGGATCAACAGAAGTCGGACGAATAATTCGTAAAGCGACTGCTGGAACTGGTAAGGGTCTAACTCTTGAGTTAGGCGGTAAAAGTCCATTCATTGTTTTCGAAGATGCAGATATTGATTCTGCAGTGGAAGGATTGGTAAATGCAATTTGGTTCAATCAAGGCCAAGTCTGCTGTGCAGGTTCTAGACTATTAGTGCAAGAATCAATTTCTGAAGAATTTCATCAAAAACTTCGTTCTAGGATGGAAAAACTGAGGGTAGGAAACCCAATGGACAAAGCCGTTGACATGGGTGCAATCGTTGACGAGAGCCAGCGTAAAACCATTGCAGAACTTTGCCAACTAGGATGTGATGAAGGTGGAGATATGTGGCAGCCGAACACTGTACTACCAGAAACTGGATGCTTCTTCCCTCCAACACTTTTCACCAATGTTTCACCCTCATCAACCATTGTACAAGAGGAAATATTTGGGCCTGTCCTAGTTGCTCTTACATTCCGAACACACAAGGAAGCTATCTCTCTAGCAAACAATACGAGGTATGGTCTCGCCGGTAGTGTCTGGAGTCAAGATATTGATACTGCTCTAGAAGTTGCCCGTTCAATTAGGGCTGGCGCAATTTGGGTTAATTGCACCAACCAATTTGATGCAAATGCTGGATTTGGTGGGTATCGCGAATCTGGGTTCGGACGAGAAGGTGGGCGAGAAGGAATGTTTGCCTACATGAGACCTGTCAATAAAGAAACTTCCACCACTTCAACAATTGGAACAAACTCTGCCCCCTCTGCATCTAGTGGAGAATCAATCGATCGTACAGCGAAGATGTATATCGGTGGCAAGCAGAAGCGCCCTGATGGAGGATATACACTAGAAATCAATGGACCAAATGGTTCAGTAGGCGAGGTCGGCAGAGGAAATAGGAAAGATATCCGTGATGCGGTTGAAGCTGCCAGTGGAGCAACTAAGTGGTCAAATGTCAATGCACATTCTAGAGCACAGGTTCTATACTATATTGCAGAAAACCTAGAACAGAGAAAGGCCGAATACGCTGCACGTATCTCATCAATGACGGGTTGTAGCGAAGATGAGGCAACCAATGAAGTATCAGATTCTGTTGAGGAATGGTTCCGCTGGGCCGCTTGGTGTGACAAATATGATGGCGCAGTACATGAGACTACAATGCACGGCCTAGTATTAGCCGTTAATGAAGCAGTTGGAGTAGTCGGAGTGACTTGTCCTAACCAACGACCACTTCACGGCTTCACGAGAATGGTGGCACCACTAATTGCCATGGGCAACTCTGTAGTTGCAATTCCGTCAGAAAGCCATCCACTATCCGCTACCGACCTATACCAAGTTCTCGAAACCTCAGATCTTCCTGATGGCGTTCTGAATATTGTAACTGGAATTCATTCAGAATTCGTTGGAGATTTAGCCGCACACGATGGTGTTGACTCGATGTGGGTTGGAACTGGTGATATTGCAGAAGTACAAATCGCTAGTGTCACAAACATGAAGAGAGTTTGGAAAGCCGATGCTGGTGCTAGTGATGCTGAAATGTTACGTCAAGCAACTCACGTTAAGAACATCTGGCTACCTCATGGTGTGTGAATTACGAATTTCTGGATTCAAAATCACGCATGAATGCAACTAGTGCCTCAACACTCTCTAGAGGGCATCCGTTGTACATACTGGCCCTAATACCACCAACTGAACGATGCCCCTTCAAGCCACCTAAACCTGCCACTTCAGCCTCAGTCAAGAATACTGATTCTAGCCCCTCATTTGCCAAGCGCCAAGTCACATTCATCACTGAACGCGAATCCTTCTCGGCGTGAGGAACCCAGAAGTCTGTGCGATCTAGTTCTCCATAAAGAAGTTCGGATTTCTCCTTATTCCTAGCTATTGATCCCTCTAGGCCGCCATTAACTTCAAGCCAATTGAAGACACGGTCAAGAACGAAAATTCCGAATGTGTTTGGTGTATTGAAAAGAGAGCCTTTGGATGAATGAACGGTATAATCTAGCATCGTTGGAATGTCGTTACCCACCTTAGAAAGTGCCCATGGTGATAGAATAACTAGTGTCACTCCGCTTGGACCAAGGTTCTTCTGTGCGCCAGCGTAAACCAAATCATGGGCCGAAATATCAATGGGAACCCCTGCAATATCTGAACTAGCATCCAAAACCAATGGTTTCCCGTCACTTTCTGGAAGGTGGTGAAATTGAGTACCGTACAAAGTATTGTTGGATGTATAGTGGACATAGACTGCATCTTCTCTTATCGAGTATTCATCGTTCCTAGGAACTCGTTTGAAACCGCCCTCACTAGGATCCCACGCTGAAACCGCGTCTCCAACTCTCTGTGCCTCCTTCAGTGCTTTGACAGACCAACCACCTGTAGTGAGATAGTCGGCCTTCTCTCCAGGCGATAATAGATTAAGAGCAGTCATATAGAATTGAAGAGATGCTCCACCCTGCAGGAAAAGAACGGTGTATTCATCTGGTACTCCAAGAACACTGCGTACCCTAGACATCGCTGAATCAACTACATCCTGAAACACCTGTGACCGATGCGAAACCTCAAGAAGACCGAAACCGCTACCATTCAAATTTGGTAGTGCATCACGACATTCTTCAACTACTGATAATGGCAATACGGCAGGCCCGGCACCGAAATTGTGTATGCGAGATGCTCCTGTCATTGTCGCCAGCGCTGTGTTACAGGTTATTGATTAAATCGGAATTTTTATCCTAATTCTTAAGCGGCTATTTGAAATTGATTAAGCCGAGCCCATGATGAGGGAGATAATGGTTCGAGTTGGCCTGGTAATGCTGCAAGGCGCACGTCATGCCCATATCAATGCCCTCGAGAAAGCCGCAGAAGAGTTGGGGGTTGGGCTAGAAATAATTGAATTACGCAATCCCGATGAAATCGTAAAAAGCGACCCTCAGGCTATTGTTTTACCTGGCGGAGAATCAACAACCATGAGACACACAGGTGGGATTGATGGGAATGGACTACTACCTTCCCTATTCTCATGGTTGCGAGTAAATCGTGACCGCCCCGTACTTGCAACTTGTGCTGGAGCTATTTTGATGGCTGATCCGCAAGATGGGGGACCCCCATTGGTTAATGGAGAAATTAATCGAAATGGGTATGGGGGGCAGGCTGAATCTTTTCAGGTTGAATTGAGAACTACTGAATTAGATGGGACTTTTCCCGGTGTTTTTATCCGAGCACCTCGATTCAACTCCGTTAAAGGAGATGCTGTAGCAGTAGCATTCAACCAAGACGAAGTAGTTGCCATTAGAGAGGGTTGCTGGATTGCCGCTACATTTCATCCAGAACTAACTGATGATACTAGATTTCACAAATGGTTGCTATCACAAACAGGAGGTAGTTGAATGAAATTAAAGTTGAGTGAAGCAAACTTCCCTCAACCAGTGGAGCCTCCGACTAGAGATGAGGCTGAGGGTTGCATTCAATGCCAACTAGGTAGTAAGATGGTGCTCTTTATCACTGGAGAATGTCATTGGCATTGCGACTACTGCCCCCTTTCTGAAAATAGAAGAGAAATTGATCATATGTACGCAAATGAGAGGAGGTGCGAAATTGGGGATTGGGATGCAGTAATTGAGGAAGGGAAAGCCATGAATGCTTCAGGCACAGGAATAACTGGAGGTGATCCAATGATGGTTAGAGAACGTGTAGAAGATGCGTGTAAAATTCTGAAAATCAATTTTGGAGATGAACATCATATTCACCTCTATACAAGCATCCCATTCCCACCACAATACGCTGAATCGCTGGCCTCGTCAGGACTAGATGAAATTCGATTTCATCTTCTTGATTTGAATTTGGAACGGTACATAACTACAATGGAAGCGTGCGCAGAAGCAGGAATGAATGTCGGAGTAGAAATCCCTTGTGAGCCTGACCGTGAAGAGCAATTGTATGATCTTCTAGAAGAAATGCGTGATTTACCAATCGAGTTCCTAAATCTAAACGAGTTGGAAATCACGGTAGGAAATCACGATAATATGGAACTTCGAGGATTCAATCTTACTAATGAGATGACCGCCGGAGTTGATGGGTCATCAGAACTTGCTAGAGATATTCGAACTAGGGTCACTCTAGCAAACCTTGGTTTAAATGATGATGGTGTTGAACGCGAACCATATGGTTATTCAGTCAAGTTCTGTACTGCGACCTACAAAGATGCTGGACAATTGAGAAGGCGCTTCTTGCGCAGGGGGGAAACAAGTATTGCGCCTCATGAACAATTGACAGATGATGGAACAATGGTATTCGGAGCAATATATTGTCAAGATGATGAGGCTGATGGCTATATCGCTGAATTGGTCGAACTTTGCGACGTGCCCCCTCAATTCCTATATTTTGACTCCAAAAATCTGAGAATAGAAATCCCCCTACTACTTGCAGAAGGCATTGCTGACGAAATACGTGCACCCGCTGCAATGGTTGAGATTCACCCTACTCATGAAAGGTTGGAAGTGGGTGTGATTTGGCTAAATGAACACCGCCCATAATCGCCGGGTTGATGAGGGGGGCGCTATTCGCACCACCAATGAGTGACGATGCAGAGGGCCCAACTGATTCTGCCGAAGAGGTAGTTTCTGAGGAAATTGATGAACCAAGAGAGCTATCTTTGGAAGAGCAACTTGCCGAAGCCATCATCGCTGCTGAAACTGCAGAAAAGGAAATCTCCTATAGGGATGCAGACATTGCAAACATGAGAAAAAGGCATGCTCAAGAAAGGTTAGATTTGATACGCTACGGTTCCCAAGGTCTTTCTAGAAGATTAATTGATTTACTTGACGATTTTGATAGAGCAATCTCTGCTATACCCACAAATACAGATGATTCAATTATGGAAGGAATAACCATGATGCGAAATAATCTTGAAAAGGCACTTTTAGCTGATGGAGCAAAGAAAATTGATGTGACCACCGGACAGAAATTTGATCCGAAGAACATGGAAGCCATTACTACAATTCCAGCAAGCGAAGAATATCCAGTAGGGGTTGTCGTAGAAATATTAGAGAGTGGATGGATTATCCATGAAAGGGTCTTGAGACCAGCGCGCGTTGTCGTCACGGCGGTGGAATAGTGGATGATAAGGGAAAATGGTACGGCTCACCCAGAAAACTACAGGTCTTCGCTCTAGGAATTGTCACATTATACATCGGAGGGATTCTATGTATTTGGGTGGCCGCACCTACTCTAGAATTCGAGGCCTATCCAAGTGATTGCCCAATTGATTCACAAAATTGCTCTCGCATTGCACCCAATCCACATCGTGGAAATGGACTGGAAAATATCGCAGTAAATGCCACTAAGGAAGAGGTAATGACTGAAATATCAACATGGATAAATGGACAACCACGTACTCAAATTGTTACTGAATCAATGGAGGTTGGCTATATTCATTCGGTCTTTATTTCCTTCATATGGCGGTTCCCTGATGATATGTTATTTCACGTAGAATGTGAAAACGGAAGTGCAGTAATATGGATACATTCTGAATCTAGACTTGGAGTTTCGGACCTTAAGGCGAACGAAAATAGAGTGCTTGATTTTGCTGAATACAGTGAAAATCATGAATGGTCGGGTGACTCTTGCGAAGTTTAGCCGACTACCTCAAAATCCCTTCCCAAAAAGGCCAATCTTCTCAGCCATCCGTTGTCATACAATAATTCACAAATGATTTTTGGAATGGATTCTTGCATAACCAGTAAAGCAGCATCTCTTTCAGAAACCGTTGATAGCATCTTCAAAGTACTACGTATTCTCCAACCTTCCCATGAATCTCGATTTTCCAATTTGACCTCAATTACATGCCAACCAGCATCCCTGTACAGATTTCCCGTTTCACCATCACTGGTCAAAATATTTCGAGAACTGCCATGATATCTACTAGCATGTTCAACCCACCTTGGAGGATCATTTATGTCAGGTATTGCAACAATTTGAACTTCTGACTTAGGATATTCGGAATCTAACCAACATTGAATCATTTCAGTTCTTTCTTCCCAACTCCACGGATTCTCTAAAGATTCGGGTTGATTAGCCGAGCCTATTGCAATTGTAATTGGCCCCCCTTCGGCCTTTTCCATAGCTGCATTTACTAAAGCAGCATGCCCTAGATGAAAAGGCTGGAAACGTCCTAAAACAACAAGAGCTGGGTCAAGACTAGTTTCGGGAATTTCGGGAATCAATGGCAAATCATTTTCTCGGGAAACATCACTCATTATCCATACCCCCTTCAGGGTTGGAGAGTAGGGTCCCAATGTTGAACCCACCGAAACCAGCAGTAAGGAAAGATGACCAATCCCTACGAGTTAGAAGAGTATATTGGTCTTGATTAATTAACATAGAAACCTGATGCAGAGACCTAGCTAAACGCTGATGGCTCTGCATAGTGGAAAGAATACGAGGATCCTGGTTTTGATCCAATGTCTCACCCAATTCCTCCCTACGTGATAGCCAATCTAGGACGACTGATTCTTCAAATTCATCTGCAGTCATTGTTTTCAAAGTTGAAAATGCAGCGGACCATGTATCTTCGAGATACAATTCTGAAACACCATCTATCTTACCTTCAATATATGGCTCAAGATAAAGGAAACCACGACCCTCCATGCATTTCCAAGTTCCTTTGCTAGACCATTCTGCCAACAACCAAATTCCCTCTGCAACAGACTCTACGCCACCTCCTTTAGACATTTTTTCTGATGCTGAAATGAGTATCGATTTATCGCCAATGATTTCGCACGAATCAAGCCAATCTAGGATTTCAGCCTCTACATCCACATCATGCCTTCTTTCAAGATGTTGCGTCACGTCTGGGCGAGTGATTCTCAATTTCTTATCTAGCATTGATTGTTTGAGTTCGGAGGCAGAAATAGATAGCAAATTAGCCCAATTTGACGAATCTACAACCATAGCCAGCAGGTCTGCCATAATGTTGGGTTGGCGTATCCCCCATCAAGAATTCCCTCAAACAATTGGTATTGCCCCCATAGAATAAACGCCGGATTGAAGAACCAAGGCCATACCGGTGGTTTGTAAGCAACCGTTTCAGGGTTGAGAAATGTCAGGTGAATCTCAATGGCAACTATCAATGAACAGATTGCTGATATTCAAGCTGAGATTGATAAGACTCAGAAAAACAAAGCAACTGAGCACCATGTTGGTAAATTGAAGGCCAAGATAGCCGCTCTCAAAGCCAAACAGGAAAAGGCAGCGGCTCATGCGAAATCCAGTGGCCCCGCTAAAGGATTTGAAGTCAAAAAATCTGGAGATGCAAGTGTCGCACTTGTTGGCTTCCCTAGCGTTGGTAAATCTACACTAATCGGCCAAGTAACTGGGGCTGAATCAGATACCGGTGGATATGAATTTACTACGCTAACCTGTATTCCGGGGCTAATGGAGCACCGAGGTGCCAAAATACAAATTCTTGATTTACCAGGATTAATCAAAGGAGCTGCTGAAGGGAAAGGTAGAGGAAAGGAAATTCTAGGCGTAGTAAGAAGTTCTGACATGGTTCTATACGTCGTAGATCCCTTCCAAGATGCTCATTTTAGAGTTCTGCATAGGGAACTTGAAATTGCAGGTATGAGGTTGAATCAGGGGAAACCACCAGTATTCATTACACGCAAGAACAAGGGAGGAATTGAGATTCGTTCTACCGTGGAACAAACGATTCTCGAAGATGATGAAATGCGAGATATTATTCGCTCGTTTGGCTATACTAGTGCGATTGTAACCCTTAGGGTGGATGCTACTGCTGATATGTTGGTAGATTCAATGGCGCAAAACAGAGTTTATTCAAAGGCAATTGTGATTGTAAACAAGATTGACCTTGCTACCGCCCAAGACCTTGAAAAAGCCTATTCAATGTTACCAAGTGGTTGGCCCGTACTTCCAATTTCTGCAAAAACAGGTGAAGGTATTGAAGAGTTGAAGGATTTCATTTACGATAACCTTGGATTCATGTCGATTTTTCTTAAACCACAAGGTCAAGAGGCGGATCTAATCGAACCTCTGATTGTCAAAGAAGATAGTACTGTTAGGGATGTATGCGTCTCACTTCACAGAGACTTTGTTAGGAAATTCCGCTATGCCAGAGTGAAAGGCCCAAGTGCAAAATTCGACTGGCAGAGGGTTGGTCTAGATCACGTTTTACAGAATGATGACCTGCTAACCATTCTTATTAGACGTTAGAAATTAATCTAATGGAAGATTAACGATGAATGTAGATCCAACACCCACCTTAGAGATTACAACAAGTGTGCCACCATGCATTTCAACGAAGTGTTTCGAAAGAGCAAGCCCCAAACCCGTTCCAGCACGTTGCCTACCATCTGCACCCTTCACTTGAACAAACTCTCTGAATATCAATTCCTGATCGTTATCAGATATCCCTGTACCTGTATCCCTAACCAATATACTAGCCCCTTCATCTGAAATTTCGCATGAAACTACTACTTCTCCATCTTCATCTGTATACTTGATTGCATTTGAAACTAGATTGATAATTACTTGCCTAATTGCCCTCTCATCAACCTCTAATATTCCAAGATTAGAAAGATTGAATTTTAATGAGACAGATTTTTTCTTTGCGGCTGGTGAAACCATTGATAGTGCTTCTTTGATAATGGGGGTCAAAAGAGTTGGAGATTTGTTTAATTCCATGCGCCCTGCCACTATCTTAGAAAGGTCAAGAAGATCTGTGACTATTGAAAGAAGATGATCAGTAGAGGAACGAATAGCCTGCAGGCTTTCTTGCTCAAATGACCCCTCTTCTGATTCTTCCAAAAGTAGATCTGTGTATCCAATAATTCCCTGGAGGGGGGTTCTTAATTCATGACTCATACCACTGTAGAATCCTAGTCTTTGCTCATTCATATCTTGCAATTCATTTTGCAAATCAACTAGCTGGGTTACCTCGTGAAAAACCACAACTGCACCAACTAGTTCTCCTTCTCTTGATGTCAAAGGTGTAGCAGAAAGGCGAAAGTGGCGCTCTTCAGAACCCTCGCCTTTAGAAACTGGCAACTCATAAATTGCTGAACCGCTAGATAAAACTGAATTTAAGGGAAAAGAATCAACAGTAAATAGAACTCCTTTTCCATCACGCCAATCAAATTGAGCTGCATATCCTGCTAAAGTCAATTCTGGAGAATATACCAATCCAAGTTTTGACCTTGCTACATCATTCAACAATACTATGTTGCCCTTGATATCAGTAACTGCTACTGCTGCGTTGATACTACCTAATATGTTTGATAGTTGCTCACCTCTTTGATGAAGCGCGTCGAGCAATTGCTCTTGTTCCGTGGGTGCCTCGGAGGTCATCTTCTCATTTCTTGGGAACCACTCAAGTCATATCAGAACTCCCCCCAAATGTTGAAAAAATCTATGATGAATGATTACTCTTGGAAGGAGAGGCTTGAATATGGAGGAGGGTATCGAAGATACCCGGAGGGGGTTATATGGAGAGGCGGTTCCCCAAGATAGGAAAGTTCGCGCTACTAATTTCAGTTTCACAATTTCTAGGAATCCTACTCAATGGAATCCTTGGTTGGTTCCCTGCCGGAGTCATAGGAACTGGTGGCAGAGGCGAAAAATTCCATCTTTTGCAATATCTCCGTAAAAGTCTCAATCTGCCCTACAAATCAAATGGATTTTGGTCAGATGCAGGAGTTTTGACTGGTCAAGAATATGCCATGTTATTTCTAATGACCATCACTCTAATTATCGCGGTTATTGGACTTCGACCTAGACCAGCAATCAGCGGCCCTGAAAAGCGCAGTATTGAGGAACAGCAAGCACAATTAGAATCAGGAGAGGTTTCAGTTTCAAGACCTGGTGGATTGAGTGTGGTAAATCCAACTACAGCTGCAATTGTTTCGAGTATTGTAGGTAATGAAGAAGCACCACCATCAGAAATAATCGCAAGCGCCCTTGGAGAAATGAGTGCTGTAGCCGTCGAAATGGGGGTGGATGACTTCCTAATCAAAGGTCAAATAATTCAAGAATCTGTAGAAGATTCTACTATCGACAGCAGATTTACTACTAAAATAGGTGATGAACAAGATGATTTTATCGATCTAACTGGAACCAACGATGAAGATTCAGAAGGTGATGATGATTTGGGTTGGCTAGACGATGCTGAAGTTGATTCTACCCCCTCTGAAACCGAAATCTCTCTTCCTGAAATCCCCAAAACTACTGAAACAAAAAATGTTGAACCTATCGCCCCCCCTAAGGTACAAGCGATATCTCCTCCGGTAGTTAAAGAGGAATCAGCCATAACCCTGGATGTAGTTAGAAATGATAAAACAACTAGGCAAAAGGATGCTCAATTTGGTTCAATGCCAAGACGGCCCTCTGGACTGCCAAAAGCGGCAGTTTTTGATATAGAAATGAATTCATGGACTCTATTTGGAAGGCCGGTGGAACCTTCAGCCACACCTCCACCCACGATAGCAAAACCAAGTCGAGATTCAAGTACCAAAGTGTCTGTTGAGAGAAAATCAAACAATTCACCCACCCTTCCCTCTATTCCAACACCTCCAAAGAAGACGAATAAGAGCGCCCCTAGGTTGCCAAATATCCCTCAAATATGATGGGGGATGCCCTACTCGGCAACCTCAATGGCCACTGACGCGACAGAGAAACTTGCTCTAGATGTTGAGTCAATGCTTGGTACAGAGGAAGGCGAACTATTGCTTTCTGCAGGAGATTTTGTGCGGAAACGTATGAAGCGTTGGGCACTAATTTTCTTCGGGGGTATGATGGTTGGCTACCCTACTGCAGGTATTGCATTGAGTTGGTTGTTGGAACAAACGCAACTAATCCCTGATGAGGCTTCAATTGTTATCTTACAGCCTTTGGAGATTGTAATCATACAACTTAGATTAGCAGCACATTTAGCAGTTGCCGTGGTCATCTTATCCGTGATAGTTGATGCCGCTATTATTGCTGCAAAAAATGAACAATTGAAGGCTCAGTTAAGAGGGGTTAAATTATCTCAATTTTCTTCTTTCAGTAGTGTCCTCCTAGCACTGCTATGCTCTTTTGGACTCGCAATAGCAGGACTTTGGTATGTGCTTGATTTTCTTTTACCACTACTCCTTGAGTACCTTCAGTCGGATGCTGCATCTATTGGAGTTACAACAACATGGCAACTATCTGCTTGGATTGGATTTATCGCAGGTCTTTGCCTAGGTGCCGCGATTGGATTCCAAGTACCTCTTGCAACATTAATTGCACTTCGAGGTAGTCTTGTAACTAGAAAAGAGTTAATCAATTATCGTAGGCATCTATGGTTTGCAGGTTTCTGTGCTGGGGCAATGCTATCCCCACCAGATCCATTATCGATGTTTTTGGTGGCAGGACCCATGTTGATTCTTTTCGAGGTTTCACTAATCATCGACAGGTTGCTGAACTGAGTCTATCTCATTAGACCTCGCCGCTTCATCTGTAGCATTCGCCACAGCAATACCATCTTCAACATCTACCCATTTCAACATTATAGTTCCAGACAAAATAAGTAAACCTATGCTTAGGATAGCGACCCTGTCATCGTACAGAATGGCAAATGTACCATACAAAAATGGCCCAATGAAGGCTGCAACCTTGCCGAAGAAACCAAAGAAACCGAAGAATTCGGCACTCCTTGTCTCTGGGACCATTTGCCCAAACAAACTCCGAGAAAGGCCCTGAGACCCACCCATGATTGAACCAAACAGTACCCCTAAAATTAGGAATTGAAGCGTGACGGATATGCCTAGAGGCTGCCATACTTTATCTCGGGCTTCTTCTGCAATGAAATCCAAGGGCCCATCACCAAGATTCGTAGGATGATCCGTTCCAGCAAATGATTCGACAAATTCTGGACCTCCATTACCATCATGCTTGACACTCATACTGAATCTAGAATCTGCAATCTTCTCTTTTAGCAAATCAAATCGTGTATAGTTTTCAGAATCCTGCGATGACAAGATTATGTTGGATGGGTTTCCGTCATTATCTTTAGCCCATTCTAGAACTTCAGTTTCGTCAATTTGCTCGTTAACCTGTACAGGAAGGATATCTCGAAACTCCATTGCCCATTTTTGTTCGTCACTATCTGGGTCCTGAGCCAATTCCCCAAGGTTGATTTTTGTCGTTACGGTGTAATATCCCTCTCCATCAATGGCACATGTGTATTGTATTTCGTAATCCTCGTTACTTTCAGGCGTCATTGGGGAAAATGTGTGAGCAAGGACGCCCACGGCCGTAGCAATTATTAGAGAAAGGTGCAAGGCTTTCTTGGTTGAATATTTCTCAGCTATTTTGGTGAACCCAATCGCACAAGGTGCGGCAACAAACTGGATGATGAGGATGGTGAGGATGAGGTCAGTTGTGGTCAAACCTAGTACAACGGGCCCGAAAATTCCAGCGATGGCCGTGATTGTATTGATTCCGTCAATGTATAGGAAGTAAGCTACCATAAAGAAAAACAGTGTGCGGAATTCCTTCCTTTTGGATAGGGTCGATTTGACTTCTTTGAATGCAAAAACCGTAGTTTTTGCAAAACTCATTTTTTCCATTTCATTTTCAATCGGTGGTTCTGGGACCCACTTGAAGGTCAATAGAGAAAATCCGAACCACCACATTCCTGATGTAGCCATGCAGAACGGGATGACCCAGTCTCCTTCGAGGCCCATTACCATACCAAGATGAGCTACCAAAAGAAGTCCTCCACCAAGGTAACCGTATGCGAAGGCTTTGTTCGAAATTTCATCCATCTCTTCATTTTTCCCAAGATGGGGCAGCAATGCATTATAGAATACTCCTGCCCCATTAAGGCCAATATTTGCAAATACAAACATGACCATCAACCAAGCCCACTTCATGCTGATGGGTATCATATTGGTTCCAGCCAATGCAAGTAGGAAAGTTGCGCCTGCACCAACGTAAGTGAGAATTCTTAGCCACCACATTTTGATTTGCCTACGATCGGCGGTGACTCCTAACGATGGGCTGACAAAAGCGACCATCAATGTCCCTAAGGCAACCGAATATGACCAAATAGCAGAACCAGATAGTTCAATACTGGCAACTGTAGTAGTCAGGCCATTCGCTTCAAGGAAGAGATAGGCGAACCAAGGAGGAAGAATGGCTGCTGTGACACTTGTTTCAAATGCTGACTTGCCCCAGTCATACATGCAATATCCTTTGATTTGCTTGTCATTACTTACTTCAGCCATGCTACCCGGACAACGCACTAGGGCTATGAGTATTGCAGTTTCGAGATGTAACATCCCTTTGGGTTAAAGTGTTGAACCTATATCGGAAAAACGGGGATTGGGTTGAGTTGGTCGCAACCTCGAGAAAATTCTATTGATGCAATTAAAATGGGCATCAATAACTTTGATGGCGTAGAGTTCGATTTACGTCTATCCTCAGATGGAGTACTGATGCTCCATCATGACAACAAAATTGCCGGAGGTAAATATTTTGAGAATCAAACTGCTGAAGAGGTCAAATCAATCGCGGACACTTTCGAAAATCTGTTGAAAGTTTCTGAATTCACAAAACCTTGGCAAGAGGAGGGGAAAACCGTCTGTATTGAACTAAAATCCCCACATCCTAGTAGTGGTGTAGCGGGAGGGTGGAAAGGTGGTTCAAAGAAAATTAATTATCTAATTAAGATGATTGACATGGTAAATGAAGCGATTTCTGATTTTGACCTACCCGAGGGCACAACTGTAATTTATGCATTTGACAAAAAATTTCTGAGTGCAATCAATAAGACCAGATGCGATTACCCGCATGCCATCTTAATGCCACGGCTTCGGGAATGGAGTTCAGGGAACATCAACAAAGCAATGGCTTCCCCTTCTTTCATAGCCCATTCGATGCCACGGTTGATGAAAAAGCATCAGAAATGGGGCGCCCCAATGACTCCATGTGCGCTTGATTACCTAACTGGTTTCACCCGCCATCTAACGTTGGGCACTACTGTTGGACTATCCGGTAGAGGCTTAGAGAAATTAACCAAAGCCAGAAGAGGGTTTCCGGCATTTTGTTGGCCAGTCCCAATTAATCATGAAAGAGCGGTTCTGGACGCAGGATTGACTGCCATTACAGACGCCTCTTCTCCAGAAATAAAACAACTACCAGATGGAAGTGATAGACGTACAAAACCTGCAACTGAACCAAATTCAGAAAGCGATTCTAAGCCTTGGAATGAAATGTCTAAAGGAGAACATAGAGAGTTGCTCTCTCAGATGAAAAAACGATGGCTTTGGAGTCGTTCGATTGACGAATTGATGAGTTCCAGTGGTGTAAATCAAATCCCGTGGGAAGTCCCTAGAATAATTGGTCACAGAGGTTCTGGAAAAACCCACCACTCGACTAACTAACTATTCAAGACGTTGTACCGGTTGATTCACACCGATATATTTTGGACGGTAAATTGGCACCCCTCTACCTGAACGCGCATTTCTCTCATCAATTATTTGTGCGCTAATTCCAATTACTCTAGCCCAACCAAAGAAAGTAGTGTAATATTCTGGTTTATGGAAGCCAACAGCATGTAGAAGTGCTCCTGAAGCAACATCTACATTCGCATGTGGGTTGCTAATCTTTGGATTTTCAGATAGAACCTTTGGAGCAACCTCTCTCAATGACTTTACTATCTTGTAATTCTCATCATCGGGACAGATTTCTTCTCCCAAATCAATCTGAACTGCAGCTCTAGGATCTTCTGCCCTAAGGACAGCGTGACCAAAACCGTATATTGGCCTCTTTGCCGCCAATTCACTGCGAACAAAATCCTCAATCTTTTCTGGATCATCCGTACCTATCCTCTGTACAAATTCGAGACAAGATTGGTTAGCCCTACCATGAAGAGGGCCAGATAATGCATTCATTGCACTAGACATAGAAGCATAGAGAGTAGCTCTACCACTAGCAACGCATTTCCCTGAAAAAGTAGAGAGGTTTCCACCACCGTGATCCATGTGTAGAACTAGGAATGTGCGTAAAACTCTAATCATTTTTTCTGCCTCAGTCCCTTCTACTCCAAGCAGATGAACAAAGTTCTCAACCATTCCTCTTTGAGGCTCACTACCCGATCTTGGCAATCCACGGCCACCTCTTAACCTGAAAATTGTAGCCATCAATTCAGGCATTCTTGCTATTAGATTGAGGCTGTCAGCCCTAACATCACCAGTGGTTTCTGCAATCCCCAGAGCTTGAATACCAACTGAAAGCCAATCCATAGCATGACCGCTACCCGGAGTCATTGATTCCAAAATTCTTAGAGCCCCTGCGGGCATCTCTTCTGCTCGTGCAGCTATTTCTTTGGCAAGGTCTTGGGATTCTTGACGGTTGGGTAATCTTTTCTCAAATAAGAGGAAAACAATATCCTCAGGGCTCATATCAGCAAGATCTCTGACTGGATAGCCCACATAATGAACTCCTTTTGTTGGGCTTACAAAGGAAGTTCTGCAAGTGCCAACAGGTATTCCCCTCAATCCCGTGTCAAGATTACTATCCTTGATTTCAAACAACGTTGGTTGTTCTTCGGAACCACTCATTCACACTCGCCTCCTTGCGGGAATCGGTCTCAGACTAGTCAAAGGTATAAGTGCGACGCAAAAATCTAGATTTTATCCAAATAGATATTCCTGACTTTTATTCACTATAATAAACTCCTGAACCCAATTATTACAGGTTGGAAGCCCCTAAGCCAATAATGAATGGCCCGTTGGGAGAGAATGTTTCGAAACCGCGACGATGGGTGGTGGAAAAATGGCGTCAATTTCACTTGCATTCCTGAATGTGGTCGTTGTTGTGACGAACCCGGCGGCATTGTCTATCTATCACGCGAAGATGCATCAAGGATTGCAAAACACTTCGACATGCCCCTGAAGGATTGGCTATCAAAGAATTGCCGGACAACGCATGATGGGCGCTTCGTCTTAGAATCTAAACCTGAAGATGGGCGCTGTATTTATCTCGCCAATGATAAGACATGTAATATCTATGATGTAAAGCCATCACAATGCTCAGCATTCCCTTTCTGGAGAGAAAATCTAGTTTCTGACAGAGCATGGCAAAAGACGAAGGGAATGTGTCCAGGTATCGACCACCCCGATTCAATTGTTATTGATGGTGACACTATTTGGGTTAAACTAGAACAGGACAGAATTGCGGAAGATGGATTCAGATTCATCTAAAGATTTCACTCTTCTTCTGAAATTACTGGTTGTAGTATAACTAAGGGTCGCAAAACTGATTTTTGTTCTCCAAGAAGGTCATCTGCCGATATTTCTGATTCATCTATATCCCAATCACCATCGGGAATGAATTCCTCTATTGATTCTGATTCGTAAGGGCGTGATGGTTTTTTCCTTGGAAGAAGTGCCTCTCCAGCACCCAATTGGGAGATTCTTGACAATTTACGCTCAATCTCAAGCATCCTATCAGCCATTTCAACAAGTTCATTAGGCTCGGCACCATCAATTTTTTCTGAAATAATTTCCATTTCCTCATGTAATGAAAATAGTTCATTCTGGTGACGAAGTAATCGTGATTCAAGCCTTTCAAGAAATCCTTCACTCATCACATCTATATTGGGCATTTCATCACGAGGGACCTCCAATTTAGTGGGTTGGGCTGCTAATTCTATTCTTTCTCTAGCATCATTCAAAGCACTTTTTTCTCTACCAAGATGTCTTTCAATTAGAGAATCAACGGCATCGCGACTATTTTCTGGTATCAAATCAGGAGGATTATAATCATCCACCTGAGATTCTAATACACTTACCAAATCAATATTTGGTTGTTGCTCCCTAGGTAATACATGATCCAAAGCGTCTCGAACTATCTTTTGACCTGTTGCTTCACTATCCCATGTAATCAACCCTTCATCGTCCCTCATAGGCAACTCTTCACCTGCAATAATGCTCTCAATATCTGTAATACCAAACGGTTCTGCCCCAGCTTCAATGGCTAATGCTACCGCTTCAAATCCTGCAGCGGAAGAACGCCAATCGCGCTCACCTGAAGAGGCAATGACTCTAAGTTGTTCATCAGAAAGTGAAATGCCCCTTCTTAGAACTCTATTTCTCAAATAAAGTATCAATGTCATTTCATCTGGTTTTGAAATTTCAACATTTACTGCAGAACGCAAAGCCGCATGCAACGAACCGGAAAATGTTGTTTTTTCTAAGGAAGTCAAGACTACTTGAACACCTAGATTTAGACACCAATCAATCATTAGTCCCAAATTGCCCCTCTCAAGTTCGCCGGTCACCATGTGTAAATCATCCACTAGCAAAGCGCTACACCCTTGAACTGCTTCCGACCAATCCTCTGGGAGCAATTTTGGAAAAGAGATACCTGAAATTATTCTAACTTCTGAATCTGGAATTTGATTGAATAAAGATGTGCCCAATGCCCAAAGAAGGTGGCTCTTTCCAAGACCCTCTCCAGCAGTAATAATCAGGGGGTTCGTTCGCTCTGCGGGATGAATAATTACTTCCCTCGCTGCGGTACTAGCCAATCTATTTTCAGGACCAATCTGCCATTCAGACCAAATAAAATTTTGATTTGGGGAGAAAATTGGCGGCCATGAAGGACGTTGTAATGCGATTTCATCCGAGACCGGATCTAGTGGTGATGGAATAGAAGTTGATGTATCTCCACTTAAGTTAGCGTGTTGTTGTACTGAATCAGCACTGGGTCTTGAATATCCACGTTGTTTTGAAAGAATCTCGCGCCATACCGGAGTGGCACCATCTCTATCATCCATTGAATCACCGACTTCAATCAGAGACCATGCAGGCACATTGAGAGGAGGGGCATCTCCTGCAGCATCGAGATCTATCATTTTGCCTTCTGCTTCAATTCCTTGGCGCATCCTTTGAATTCGTTCTGATGCAATGGTTCCGAAGTCACCAGTCACATGTTTTACTGCATTGGCAGTGGTAATCTGAAATGGGCCGTCATATAATTCCTCAACTGGTGGAAGATTTCTTTCTCGAATGAATTCACCAAGTGTTGGTGAAATAGGTCTCGATTCTTCTTTCTTTGTCCCCCCTAATAACTCACTTCCAGTAATCAATCTTCGACTTTTCTCCAATTGTTTTTGGAGAATAGTACGCCCACCCATATTGCCACCTATTCATCTACAAGAGGTCATGATTATCAATAATGCCTGAAAATTATTATCCTTCAAAGTCTTTTAACAGTGATTTTACTTCATCAATTCGTTTGAATAGAACTAATTGTTCCCTATATTTTGAAGCCACTTTTGGTTCAATAACTGAGCGGTCTTCTTGAATATTCAATCTCTTAATTAAATCGTCAACCAATAATGATTTCTTTTCCAAATCTTCTAGCATAATCAATCCTTCTTTTGAATTAGCCTCGATTCTCTCAACAAGGTTACGGATGGGGTGGCCATTGTCCCCTAAAGCACTGATTCTCTCAAGGATCTCCAACTTTATTCCAGAACTACTAACCATCTGTTCTCTATCTGAATAAAGTGCATCCAGTTCCGAACCAACTAGTAATTGAGTTAGCGTCTTCACATGTTGAGCACGGCTTGCCGATTCCCTAGCGTTGGGATTATCGGTATCTTCGGGAGTTACACCTCGCGCGTTCGCTTGCGATGCACTATCTGCCGCAGCACCCCATTGTCTCACGTGTAATCGAGAAATAGATGAAGATTCGACATTCTTAACTTTGTGACGTACTGGCCGAGAATTTTGTACTGCTGCACCCATCCCCCTAGTTTCAAGAACTTTCCAATCCCTTTCTTCTGAAGTAACCCAATCGCCAACGTCTCGAAACTCGTCCTTCTTAGAATTGAGAGCTGTTACAGCTGAGTCAATTGCATCAAAACCTAGGTCTTCCAATTCTCCATCAAACGGTTTGCTGTTTGTTGCAGCATAATGCATAGATTCCTTTTCAAGTTGTAATATGTCCGGTTTTTGAGGCACGCTAAGTCGCCTTTTTGATTTCTCACGATAGTTTACGGTTGGTTGCATAGGGGCTTTTTCAACTTCGATGATTTCATCTGTTAATTCTACAGATTTGGTTTCTTGAAACGAACCAACTGATTCGGAATTAGAATCTAATACCTCAACTTCAAATTTATCTGAAATTTCAATCTGATTAACATCTTCGGATTCTAATTCTGTTTCGATTTCTTCCCGATTTGCAGACGGAGCCGTTGCCCATTCTGGTAATTGCAAATCATCGTCATCATCAATTTGAGAGTCAGAGGTTGAGGTAATTTCCTCTTCCTCCTTAGTTTCAGATGTTGTTGGAGAACCCTCGATAGTGGCTTCAAGCTTAATCTCATCAATTAGAGAGCGCGCAGAAAAAGATGTCTCTGGCTGTTGAAACTCTGTGGGCTTGGATTCATCTGCACTTGCTTGCTCTGCACTGCTAAGCAACCTTGCTGCGGCTTCCTTGAAATCACCAGCTGCCTCGCTAACGACATTGATTGTCTTTGGTTCAGGTATTGTAGCGCCTTCAGAATCTTGGCTAAATGAATGGCCCTCGACTACTGCTGGTCTATCTGCCCACTCTCGAGCGCGTTCAATAGGAATTTGATCACATTCCCTCAATAATAGGGCCCTCTCCCTCCCATCCCAAACATCAAGATCTGCAGGAATTAATACAATGTCATCAGAGGTCGAAACTACGTCAAGCAAATCTCTTAACATCCCCAATAAACGGCTAAATCCGTGAATTACACTAAGATATTCGACTCCATCAATCACTATAACAGATCTAGTTGAACCCCAAAGAAACTCGTCACATTCCCTACGTACCGATTCAAGCCCTGGGTGTAGAGATTTCACACCCTCAATTTCTCGCTCTGAAAGCCAACGACAGCAAGACGGCGGGAAGCCAAACTGTTCAGCAAGGTGGTGAGGTGGTGAGCGAGATATGACAAGCAAGGGATGACCAATTGATCCTAGATGAGCTGCGATTTGCATTACAGAATCTGGAGTTTGATCGTCAACGAGATAACTGCTTCCTGATTCCAACTCCTCACCAGGTTTGTATTCGATAATTTCAGAAACTGTTTCTCCGACTAAATCATCAACATCTTCAGAAAGAGATGCTTCTGTCATAGTCCAGTCTCTTTTTTGCTTATGCCTCCACCAATGAGAATCGCTTTTCGTATCTATAATCCAACCCTCAATTTTCTGGCCTGAAATAGAGTCCTCTTCTTGAATGTGTAACTTCGCCTCAGGATGTAAATCTGAAATTAAACCAAGGTCAACATCGGTATGGACAGAAATGCGAGAATCGTCGTCAGCAGCACACTTTCGTAACTCATCTAAGGCCGAATGACCCATGAGAAGAGATTCCTGCTCAAAAAGAGCCATTGATGGCTTTCCTTCTACAATTACAAGTTGTGCAACAGTAACTGGTGATGATTCCTTTTCGATTCTAAAATATCCATCACCACCCTCTCTATCAAAGTCGATTAAAAGTAACTCAAGGACACCGGAACCGCCCCTTCGCACCTCTTTGGTGACGCCCTTTGGTAGTTCGGCCATGCTAATCCCCAACCCCCGTCTCACTCGACCCTCTCTTGAACGTGACCCTTGGATAACGTCTATGACGGGCTATTATTGCATCTTCTCACATTTCCGAGAATTATTAATTATCTATTCAAAGTCTATCAATAGCATTAATTCACGCGCAAGAGGGATGAAGGGCACCCCTAATCGGACTTTATGCCAGACCTGCCAGATGGAGCGGACTGTTGGTCTGTTAACCGTGAAATCTCCAATCTAAAATTACGAATTATTTCCAATGTGGTTTTTTCATCATTGGCAATTATTGCTGCTCTCCTTGCCATGCTCGAAATTCTTGGTAGATTAGGGTTATTGAACCCCTATTCATCTTCAATACCAACGATTATGGCCATTATGATTTTTTGGAAAATTATTCCAAAAACAACAGGTAGAATTCAATTGCTAAACATGGTAGCAATAGGCAAGGGACATCCTTGGCACCCAAGTGAGGAAATTGGTGATACCTCTGTTTGGTTAGGGGATAGTGAAAAGTGGAATAAAATCCCCAAAGGTGTGCGCTTATTTGCCCAATCTGACCCAATTATTGAGAGGACACTATTGAAAAATAATGACGAAAAGGGAAAAGTATTGCTTACATGGCCATATCTATTAGATTCTAAATTGAAAAAAGTCATTGCACTTGTGAATCAAGCATTGGCATTCCAAGATGCACAAGATAGGTTAGAGGGGCAAGATGACCCGATTGAAACCGCAAGAGACAGGGAAACACAGGAATTCTACCCTGTTCAGAGAGAGTGGCAAGAAACCACTCCGGGATCTCTTACCCCACAACCTGGGGCTCTACTCAGACAAATAAAAGTGAAAAGTTCTGACATTGTTCAAAAGGACAAAGAATAGCCATTCAATTGTTCTTCTTTCATGAATGTTAATGACGCTTACTACGCACCACATACCATGGACACGTGGCGTGACCGCTTGGAGTCTCTTGATGAAGAGCAGAAGAAACTGCTACTAGGCTCATCTCTATCACAGAGGTTTGCTGCTTGGCCATTATCGATTAGTCATCCAGCAATTGTCGGAGCATTTTATGGACTTCTACTTACAATAGCTCTCATTTTACCTTATGGAATGTTGAACGACTGGGATATTTCACTTTGGTCAAAAAATACCGCTTTTATGGGTCTAAGTATAGCTCTAGGAATGGCGATTGCTGGGCAAATATCGGCATTGATGAATAGAATTGTTCAGCGGCCACCGATTGCTCCCCCTCGGGTATTACTATTCTCGGCCCCATTTGTAGGATTTGCAGCACTAATTGGGCTTTGGATGGATATATTACCTGAATTTCCTGAAATTTTTGCTTGGATTCTACTGATTCTACCTGGCCCAATTTATGTCCACCTCTCATGGGCCCCACGGCACAGGATGCTAACAATGATTGAGGATGGGAAAAATCCATTCAATACTTCAAGCACGCTTGAAGTTGGCAATATGGAAAAGGAAAGGGAATTGGAACAAGCTGTTGAAGCGCTTGATGATTGATTAGATTAATCCAATAGATTTACCAGCAATCTCGTAAACTCTTAGAATCTCGTCAAGGTTTTCATCGCTTAATCCGGCAGATAACTGATTACGAACGCGAGCCCCATCTCTTGCCACCATTGGGAAAACTATGGCCCCAGCAACAACACCCAATTTGCGTAATTCAACTGACAATTGCTTTGCAATATCAGATCCGCCACACATTACTGGAATAATTGGAGTCGAAGACATTCCCAAGTCAAATCCAAGAGAAATCATCTCTTTTCGAAATCGTTCGGTATTTTCCCATAAACGGGCGTGGTGCTCAGGTTCCTCCATTAGAACCTCCACTGCTGCCTTCTGTGCCGCAGCAACACCTGGTGGTTGGCTACCTGATAACAGCCATGATCGAGAATGATTCAGTGCATGATTGCGTACCTGTTCGCTTCCAGCAACAATTCCCCCCTGAACTCCCAACGCTTTGGAAAATGAACCTATTTCGAAATCTACTCTTCCTTGAAGTTTGAAGTGATCAACTATTCCAGCACCACCGTCACCAAGAACACCTTCACCATGACAGTCATCCACAAATACCATCGCATCGTGTTCTTCAGCCAAATCAGTAATTTCACCTAACGGTGCAATGTCTCCGTCCATAGAGAAGACACCGTCTGTAATGATTAGTTTCCTATCACTTTTTGAGTGCTCTTTCAAAACTTGTTCCAGTGCAGAAACATCATTATGAGGATAGACCGCCCTACTAGCCTTAGTAAGCCTAACACCATCTATAATTGACCCATGATTCAACTCATCTGAAATGATAACATCTTGTTTCCCAGTAACAAGTGTAGGGATGAGACCAACATTTGCTGTATAACCTGCAGAATAAATTAGAGATGCCTCTACCCCCTTGAATTCAGCAACCTTTTGCTCTGCTTCAAGATGGATATCCATTGTCCCACTAATTGCTCTAACTGAACCGCTTCCAGCGCCATATTTCTTTGTCGCAGCAACAGATGCTGCAATCACTTTTGGATGAGTTGTTAGATTGAGATAGTTGTTAGCAGAAAGCATCAGCATTTCTTTTCCATCAACTTGACAACTAGGAGTGCTTGCTGATTCAAGAGTTGGTGGCTCCCATTGGAGATTTTGTGATTTCAACTCCTTGAAACGCTCCCGCATCCATGGAATGTCTCTCGCCATGATTCACAGAGGAGGTCTCGCTCTTTTTGAGTTACGCACCACAATTTCGGTTGAAAAGAGATATCTAATTACTGAAGTTTGGCTATCTCTGATGCAAGAATTGGGAGTGCCTCTTCCCAAGTAGATACTATTCCATAATCTGCCACCTTGAAAATCGGTGCTTCAGGGTCCTTATTGATGGCCACGATATACTTGCTAGTTCTCATTCCAGCAAGATGCTGAATTGCACCGCTAATCCCTACCGCAATATACAGGCTGGGATTCACTGTCTTACCTGTTTGTCCTACCTGCATGCTGTGAGGAATTGGGTCCCAAGCATCTACTGCTGCACGGCTAGCGCCAACTGCAGCACCAACTCCATCAGCAATGGAATACAATTTATCGAAATTTTCAGGATTCCCCATTCCGCGACCACCGGAAATAATGATGTCTGCATCTGAAACATCCAGCCTCTCACTAGCCTTAGCAATGGCTTCTTTCACTGCAATTTTCACATCACCACTCTGTTGTACGGTTGCAGATTCCGCAGCACCACCGTCGCCAGCAGGTGAAAAGGTGTTAGCACGGAGAGTAATGCCACAACTACCTGAAACAGTAACATCCTGCATTGCTTTACCAGAATAAATTGGATGGGTCATATTTAGTCCATTTGAAAGAGCTACTACATCCTGAACTACTGGTATTTTTCGGCGAGCTGCGATTCTAGATACAACATCTCTACCTTGGGCCGTAGCAGCACCCATGATGACACCTTCACCGGCAGCTGCATCAAATGCAGCCGCCCACGCCCCTCCATCAAAAGTCGAAAAACAATCCCCATTTACTGTGAGAACTTTGGTAACACCTGAAATTCCTGATGCTTCATCAGCCCCTGCGCCACCTGCACAGAGGATTGTTGGTGAAATACCGAGAGAAGATGCTGCCCCTACCAATTGGCGCGTGACTGCATGAAGTTGATTTCCTTGAGTTTCTGCTATGATTGTGATTTCCATATTATAATACCCCCTACAACACCTTTGCCTCATTCCTTAGCAGACCAACCACCTCTGGGACACTATCGGATCCCTGGAAGGTTTTTCCAGGGGGCTTTTCTGCAGGAGAACTATGTCCTTTGAAAGCCACTTGTGAGTCCCCTACATCACTACTAACCAAGTCTATTTGTGCTTTCTTAGACATCATAATCCCTCTTACATTTGGCCTACGTAATTCTGACTCTGTTTTTGTAAAAGTGATTACGGCTGGAAAATTTACCATTACTTTCTCAGTACCTGATTCAGATGGACGCAGATAGGAATTCTCTGCAGCGTTGAAATCGCTTACCTCAACTACACACGCTGCCCCAAGTATTTCCGCTATTCCAGGACCTGTTGAACCCTGATTACGATCTGCTGACTGTTTTCCGCAGTATACTAATTCTGCACCAGATTCCTCAACTGCTTCAGCAAGTGCTGATTGAACTTGATTAGAATCTAAATCCGTCCATCCATCATCCCAAATTCGAACCAATTTCGTTACTCCTAGAGCAGCAGCATCCTTCAGAACTTTGTCAGCCCTCATTGGCCCAAGAGTAATTGCAGTGATTGACCCACCATCTGCTTCAACCAACTGCAAAGCAGCTTCTAGAGCATATTCATCATATGGGCTAGTTACCCAACTAGTTACAGCAGATTCATCTACCCTACCACCAACAACTGCAATCTTGGCATTGGTATCTGGGACTTGCTTCAACAATACGGCAATTTCTACCATGATGCGGCGACCTTAGATGCCTCTATGAACATTTAGACTAAACAAACCGGTGCTCTTATAGAGCAAATCGGAAAAAAATAATCCAAAAAACCAAATTCTTGCTCTTTTTGTTCAAAGAGAGCGAGTGAAACTCTGAATGCCTGTGATATGACGTCCTAGAATCAAATTGTGAATATCGTGAGTGCCTTCGTAAGTCTTGACGGATTCTAAATTAGCCATATGTCGCATGATGCAGTACTCGTCTAAAATTCCATTTGCACCATGAATATCTCTAGCCTCTCTAGCGATTTCAAGAGCGATGTCAACATTGTTCATCTTAGCGAGTGAAATGTGTTCGGGTATCCATGAACCTGCATCCTTCTTGCGGCCTAATTCAAGAGCTAGTAATTGCCCCTTGGTAATCTCCCTCAGCATCCAAGCCAACTTATTCTGCACAAGTTGGTAAGAAGCGATTGGGTGGTCAAATTGAATACGCGAAAGCGAATATTCCTTTGCTGAACTAAAACACGCTTGGGCTGCCCCTATCGCACCCCAAGAAATCCCGTATCGAGCGTTGTTTAAACAAGAGAAAGGTCCCTTCAGTCCCTTCACACCAGGTAACATCCTGTCCTTTGGTATCTTGCAATCCTGGAACACTAACTCACTGGTCACACTAGCCTTCAGCG
>CAYNXD010000043.1:0-6914 GCA_964401115.1 uncultured Candidatus Poseidoniales archaeon
GTTAAGAGAAGTGCTTTGTTTGCAAGACATCAGGCTGAAA
Organism: uncultured Candidatus Poseidoniales archaeon; assembly: GCA_964401115.1. Taxonomy (GTDB): domain Archaea; phylum Thermoplasmatota; class Poseidoniia; order Poseidoniales; family Thalassarchaeaceae; genus MGIIb-Q1. Next base: position 41 of record CAYNXD010000043.1, read on the forward strand.
TAGACAAAATGAATTGATAACCGAAACATGGCGGCCGTAGGCCGCCAAAGAGTAGGTATGATGAGTGTCGTCCGACTCGGATATAACATGAAGAGTCACGAAGAGGGTGGTAAAGACGCCGATTCTGAGTCTCTTTTGAGTAACGACAGGCCACCGAGGAGAGTCGTGACTGCAGCATCGTTGTTCGATGGTCACGATGCTGCAATCAATGTAATGCGAAGACTAATTCAATCTGCAGGAGCTGAAGTAATCCATCTAGGTCACGATCGTTCTGCACAAGATGTAGTTGACACAATTATTCAAGAAGATGCTCACGCAGTAGCACTTTCTTCATATCAAGGAGGTCATGTAGAATATTTCACCTACATTCGAGAACTTCTAGACAATTCAGGTAGGCATTATGTCCGAATCTTCGGGGGTGGTGGAGGTACCATAACTCCAGTAGAAATTCGTGATTTACATGAACTTGGAATTACTAGAATCTATTCCCCTGATGACGGACGAACACTAGGTCTAGTTGGTATGATTGATGATTTGATGGAGAAGTGCAACGATCTTGACCTTCTTGAAAGTGAGATGCTGGAGGAATTAGATGGCCCTATCACAACAGAAAATCATGGTGGAATTTCCCGGCTAATCACTTTGGCAGAAAATGGAGATAGTTCAATCTTTCAAGAGACTATGGAAAAGTGCCGCTCACAAAACGAATCCACCAAAGCACCCGTAGTGGGTATTACAGGTACAGGTGGTGCAGGAAAATCATCATTGCTTGACGAATTGATGCTTAGAATAATTCGAGATGAACCTGATTTGAAAGTCGCTTTCCTTTGCACTGACCCAACACGTAAGAGGACTGGAGGGGCCCTTCTAGGTGACCGAATTAGAATGAATGCTCTTTCAAATTCCAATTTTTTCATGAGAAGTTTAGCCAGTAGAGGTTCTGGAAAAGAAGTCAGTGACAGACTTGAAGAAGCCATCGAAGTGTGCCAAGCTGTGGGTTTTGATTTGATATTCGCAGAAACTAGTGGGATTGGACAAGCAGATGATGCAATTACTTCACTAGTCAATCATACATTTTACGTTATGACTGCAGAATACGGGGCTCATACCCAACTAGAAAAAATAGAGATGCTTGATGTTGCAGATATTGTGGTAATTAACAAATTTGAGAAACGTGGTGCGGTTGATGCACTTAGAGCTGTCAGAAAACAGGTAAGACGTAATCGAAATTTATTCGGAATTGATGATGATGAATTACCTGTTTGTGGTACAATTGCCAGCCAGTTTGCTGATCCCGGGGTTGATGATTTATGGTATCGGCTAGCATCAATGATAACGTTGGCTGATGGTTCAAAACCAAATGCTAAACAACCCGTATTACCCAAATCGGGAATGCCAGAACCAAGACATATCATTCCCCCCGAACGTGTCCATTACTTAGCAGAGGTCGCTGCTTCTGTGAGGGATTATCATGAGCGCACCTACGGCGAAGTACAGAAAGCACGCCTAACTCAACAATTGGCTGAATCAGCAAACCATCTAGAAGCCGTCGGTAAAATGGAACATGCCACTCATTTAAGGGATGAAGCAAATGATGTGCTGAATGATCTACACCCTACTGCTCGCCAACTCCTACAAGAATGGTCTGATAAAGTTGAGACTTACGATAGTGGTGAGTTCTCATATAATGTCAGAGGTAATTCCTTTTCAGTACCAACCAAAGTTGAATCACTTTCAGGCTCAAAAATCCCAAGAGTTGCCCTCCCCCGTACTGAAGACAAGGGGACTTTGTTGAATTGGTTGAGAAAGGAGAATCTACCAGGTAGTTTCCCCTTTACAGGAGGAGTCTTTCCCTTTAAGCGGACTGATGAAGACCCCACTAGAATGTTTGCTGGAGAGGGGCCAGCAATTAGAACAAATGAACGATTCCATCTTCTTAGCGAATCTTCGCCATATGCTCGTCTATCAACTGCATTTGACTCCGTAACCCTGTATGGCCGTAACCCAGATGAACGCCCAGATGTTTATGGAAAAGTAGGGGAGTCTGGAGTCTCAATTTTCACTGTCGATGAAATGAGCCAACTGTTCGATGGATTCGATTTGTGTGATAAGAATACAAGTGTTTCAATGACAATAAATGGCCCTGCACCCATAATTTTGGCAATGTTCTTCAACGCAGCAATTAGACAACAGGAAGAAAAATTCGAAAAAGAAAATGGAAGAAAGGCCAACAAAGATGAATTATCAAAAATACATTCTGATACCCTATCAACTGTGCGTGGTACTGTTCAAGCAGATATTCTGAAGGAAGACCAAGCACAGAATACGTGTATATTTTCAACTGATTTCAGCCTCAAACTAATGGGTGATGTTCAACAATATTACATTGAAAATGATGTCCAAAACCACTATTCGGTTAGTATCTCAGGATACCATATTGCTGAAGCAGGAGCAAATCCAATTTCTCAGCTAGCATTCACACTTGCAAACGGTTTAACCTATGTCGAATACTATCGTTCTAGGGGGATGGATGTAAATGAATTCGCACCCAATCTCTCTTTCTTCTTCTCCAATGGTATGGATCCAGAATACACGGTAATTTCAAGAGTTGCTAGAAGAATATGGGCTATTGCTATGAGAGATCTATACAATGGTAATGAAAGAGCACAGAAATGTAAGATGCATATTCAAACGTCTGGACGGTCATTACATGCTCAAGAGATGTCATTCAACGATATTCGAACTACGTTGCAAGCTCTACTTGCCATACAAGACAATGCGAACTCATTACACACCAATGCCTATGATGAGGCAATTACCACACCTACTGAAGAATCAGTTCGTAGAGCATTGGCTATTCAGATGATTAACAACAAAGAATTTGGTTGGAACAAATGTGAGAACCCCATGCAAGGATCATTCCTAATTGAAGAATTGACTGACATGGTTGAAGAGGCCGTACTTAGAGAATTTGAGAGAATTAGTGAGCGTGGTGGAGTACTTGGCAGCATGGAAATGATGTATCAGCGCTCCAAGATTCAAGACGAATCGATGTATTATGAGGAATTGAAACATTCTGGTGGATTACCGATTGTTGGAGTAAATATGTTTGAGAACCCAGATGCTGAAGCGTTTGACGAATCATCAGCTGACTCATTCGATATGGAATTGAGCAGAGCAACCCCCGATGAGAAGATTGGCTGTCTAGAACGCTTGGAAGGTTTCCATAACAAGCATGCAGATGCATCTTCAGATGCACTATCTAGGCTACAAGATGTGGCAAGAAGTGGTGGGAACGTTTTTGCAGAATTAATGGAGACTGTAAAGGTAGCATCACTTGGTCAAATCACTGAATCACTGTTTGAGGTAGGTGGGCAATACAGACGTAATATGTGATTTGATTCTAATAACTAGAAACCAAAAATTATGAGTGCTAAAATAAATGTTGCAATCACCGAAATTATGAATGCTGGAATTATTCCAATCAACATTCCTGTTCCTTTATTTGTCAAACCTGATTGGAAAGCACGTACAGTTTGAACAATCCAAACAATAAACATGACTAATATAAACAATGGGATTAGGCACTCTTCTGCAATGAAAAGATATTCTAAATCTTGATCTATCCAATAATTTGCTTCTATAGGATTCGAATCATCAACTGGCTCATCAAGAAAAATTTCTCCGAAGCCTGATTCATAGTCAATTAAACCAACAGTTGTTTCATAATGACTGTAATATGACATTTGAGGGCAATATGGAGGGTTACCCCACTGATTGTAGTCAGGGTAATACCAATCAGTACCTTGGCCAGTAATATCTATTCTAATTTCCTGAGCACAATAATATTTATTCCAAGAATTAGTATACGCTGAGAAAACCAAGGGTGTCATATTTTCATCTATGGTTTGAGTGCCAAGAAATAAGTTATTTTGTTCAATGAGGTATAATGATACTGAATCATTTTCACTTTCACCTAAACCTGGAATAAATGTAAATTCATAATGGTAGTCCGTGTAATTCAAATTACATTGAGAAGATGATGCCGATGCCTCATAATTCTGGACAACTTTTTTGTCCATAACCTGCAAAAAATCTCCATCTGGACAAGGTTCAGCCCAATCAGTAGTATTTACAGGGAAGGTCAATGGAGTCAAATTCTCATCGAATGTTTGTGTCCCTACAAACTCATTATTTTGTATCGTCACTGCATAATTTGGTTCATCGTAATCTAGAGGATAAACTGTATACACTGCCTCCCCTGAAGATTGATTGATGAACCTAAAATTAACTCTAGTTACTTCTCCTTGACCTTCACCAAACTCCGCTATAGGCTCAAGATGATGATACCGCAACGTCCCTTCACAATCGTCGTAAGCTTCGAAGTTATCTGGAGAGTCAAGCCAACGATTGTCACTACGCAGGTTTAAGTCGCAACTTGAAATTGGAGCATCACTGAGTTGGAAGGTTCCATTCAAACCACTTTCATCCCATTCTATTTCCAATGTCTCTGTTTTCCAATTATCATCCCACGAATCTTCTGCATAACTGTAGAATAACATTGGAGTTAACATCATTGCCATTCCAAACAAACAAGTTATTCCAATTCCCTTCAAAATCGAACCTTTGCCTGCGCTTTGTTCTTGGGCGGCCCAAACACTAGAGTCAATTGTCCCTACTGATCCAGTTAGAGTTGCTTTGTCAGAGGGGGTTATCTGATTGGGCATTTCTTGCTGCTGTATCTGGGTGTTCAAAGAAAGGCCTTCTCCACCACTCAAAACAATCGGCTGGGGGGCATTAGATGTCGATTCATCGCTTTCCAAAGATTCGCCCCATGGGGCGCTAGCCTCGTGCCCTGGTTGCTCCACAGACACTCGCAAGAGACTGTAGGTTAATACTGTTAAGAAAAAGCACGCTAAAACAAAGGCGACACAATACGCAAAAAGTGTGGGCACAAGGCGGAACTAGATTCCGCCTTGTGCCGTTCGCATTACTTGCAATAAGCTAAGTCTTGAATGAAGATTATTCTTCTTCGCCAAGTACAGATTCGCCAAACATGATGGCGAGATAAGCACCTAGGCCAGCACATACCATGCCGCCAAAGACGCCTAGGATGTTAGCTCCGGTCCATGCTGAATCAACAAGCATTCCGCCAACATCTCCTGCACCGGATATCGTGGCACCACCTAACATGCACATCCATGCAAGGATACCGACTTCCCAGCCACCACCACGGCGATCATAAACCATCATCATCAGGAAACCTGCAAATAACGATGCTATCGCTGTGTTTGGGTCTAGTTCTGCTACTCCGGCCCATGTCATATCTCCAGTTGCAGATGTCTGCCACCAAACGAAACTGTATGCTAAGACACCGCCGAGAATCTGCATGAGGAAGTCCATCGCTCCATCTTCTATCTCGTCTCTGCCTGAGGCCATTTTCGCCAGGGTAAACATTGGCAATATTGTACCACCCATTGCAATCATAAAGACTGCAAGGACCAAACCAGTAGCCATTGCATCTCCAGTACCTACAGCAAAGTAAACAACCGCTAGGCTGCCTACCAATTCTGTTAACGCTCTTTTATTATCCATTTCAATTACTCCTATCTCTCGCTACTCTGCGATTACTGTGCTGTTTTTGCTGGTAACTTATAATCAATTCTTTGAAAAACCTCAAAAATAAAGAAAAATGCATAAATTTAACATGCGCCGGTAACTATAATGAAAGCAAGTGTTCTAAAACACACCTAATTAGAAAAATTGAGGATTAAAAAAAAAAGGCGGGAAGGCCGGGGGGGTTTCCCCCCGGGCCCACCGCGTTGGACGGCTCAAGCCGACTTGTCTTCTGGTAGATTTAATGCGTTGTTCAGAGTTCGTCAATCTTGACGCCGATTAGAGCACCAAGACCCACGAATAGACCATCACAGATCCAATTTACCAAAGTATCAACGATTCCATCACCCATGCTGGTAATTGACGCTGCCATTTCGTTAGCACCGGTCAGAGTCATTGCTGCTCCCAGTACCATCAAACCAACTGCGCTAACCCATGGCGTGTCACATCGAGTGTGCACTTGCCACCAAACAGCACCTGCTGCAACCATGCCGAGTACGGCCCATAGGTTATCAGCGATGTCAGGAATCCACATATCTGTGGCTGCCCAACCTGTTTCAATCGATCCACCTTCAGTAAGCATCAAGATTGCGGCCGCAGCACCAATAATCTGTGCCACCATTCGCATTCCATTCGCTCCCCAGTTTCCTTCCGCATCAGACAAATCCCCGGTCATAATATTACACCAGGTAATGACTGGCAGGACATGAGCCCCGCTAAATGCCATCCATACAACAGCAAGAGCAATTGCACCGGGTAGAGTACCTATAGCCCCAAACCCAATCACCCAGGATACCGCGAAGGCTCCTCCAAGCTCTGCCATCATTACTTTCTTATCTATTTCCATTTTCTCACCTTTTGTTTCCCATCGCACTTTGGCGATTGAGCGAGTCTCTCACGTTTTGCTTATGAACGATTCCCCTCGGGCTATGTGAAGAAATGATGTTTTTGGACATTTTTTGAATTGCCGGTGTAGTGAAATGAAGCAGGTGTGGCCAGCAACACCGGTAAAAAACGCCTAATTTATGCGTAAATTGGTGTTTTTTCCAATTATCCCGAAAAAATGTCTGAAAATACCGAAGAAATTTTCATTGGACCAAAGAAAATCATTGAAACGTAGTTTCAAAAAAAGTGATGTTATTATTGCCAACGCTAGCGTTGGCATTTGGGACAGTAAAATGTAGATCTCCCAGACTGTGAAATTCTAGAAATAATACCCGAACACTGGGGATTTTGACAATTTTCCCCTTCCCTCCCA
>CAYNXD010000044.1:0-20356 GCA_964401115.1 uncultured Candidatus Poseidoniales archaeon
GAGACATTGAACACATGAGTGCATGCGGGGCATCTTGCCTGCCCATCATAATCATATGGAACTCTTAGAACCATATCGCAAGATGGGCAAGGGACTTCCTGCTTTTCCTTTGGAGTCTTTTTCTCATCCCTCAATCTTCTAGCTTCACTTCTGGCATCATCACGAGCTTTTCTTCTGGCAGTTTTCAATTGTTGCCTTTCCTCTGGGTCTTCACCAACCCATACAAACACAAACCTTGCTATTGAGGCAATTACGATTCCAGCAATCGCGCCATAAATAATTGCAGACCAAGGAATTTCAAAATCTTCAGAAATTGTCTCAGACTTTGAGGGATATGATTTTAGTGTTTTAATTTCAGTATTAGCAGTAATCCATTCCAATTCTAAATCGATAATATTACCTTCAGGCCATGATTGAATAATTATTTCTCCAGATTCACTGCCACTTGCCTCAACTAAGGGGGCCGAACCTTCCCACAATATTTCATTTGTAGATGACAATCTAAGAATTAGCACACCTTGAGAAATCTTGTCAGTACCACCATTTGATAATGTATAGGATAATTTCACTTCACCCCCTACCGAGGGTACCGCTGGATTTGCAACCCCCAATATAGAATTAGGCAATACGTTGGGAGGTGAAATTACAATCACATCACTAAATGTGGAAGTTACAGATGCAGACCAGTCTGAAACTACTAATTGAGCCCAAAGCTCATCCGCGTCACTAGGATGCCCTAATGAGAAAGACAAAGAACGCAATCCTGGTGATAAAATCACGTTGGAACTAATAACGGTAGTTTGATCACCATCATACGAGTATCCAATGTTAAGTTGCACGTTTCTTGACGGCCCATCAGATAGCATGATATCAATATCTGTAGATAGTCCGTCAGAAGTATCCCAACTATTTGACTTAATAGATAATAACAAATTTTGTGACGGATTGACTCCAATAGAAACTATTCCAGAGAGGTTCAAATCAACCAAACCATCTTCACTAATTACTGCCCAAGAAACATCTCTCTCGCCTGATTCGCCTAATAGAATATGAGATGCTGTTAATTGCAAGCTGTTGCCAACTTGGAATTCGCGAATTGTTCCTTGAGAGGTGGTTCCTGAATCAGAAATGATTAGCTTAGCATTTCCTAGAAAATCACCACCATTATGAACTATTATTGAGGCATCTAATGAATCACCAATATGGAAATTTGTACCCTCTATAGCTATTCCAGAGCTACCGGCATTCGAGAAATGTGCAGCATCCATATCATAAACATGGAGTACATTTATCACTGAATCGTCATGTATCCTCTCATCAATTTGTAATTCACAGAACAGAGTACCTGGTCTAACTAATAATGTGATATTTGTAGATTCATTGCTATTGGCGAGCAATGAAAGAGATGTTTGTAGAATTATACCATTCGAGAAGTTGCAAATTAGAACTCCAGACCATGCTAATTCACCATTATTGCTTACATTTAGAGTCCAAATCACATCATCTCCTAATTCTGGAGAAGTGTTATTGGAATAAGCAAAAAGATTGATTCTAGCCAAAGGAGGGGGGCCAACTACAATTATTTTTGATGTTACCTGGCCTGAAAGATTAACACTCAACACAGTAGAATTGCTCTCGCTCAACTGTGGAATTGAAAAATTGGCCAATGAAGATGATAGTGGAGAGACACTAAAGTTTTGGAAAATATAATTCAAACCGTCAATAGAAAAACCAATTGAACCATTCCAACTTACCTCTCCAGAATTTGTTATCGGCACTATAGCCCAACCACCATCACCGTCTCTGAATGAATCATTACCACTAGCCTCCCCATTATCCAGATTTACTGGTGTAACTTGCCAATTTGTTTCGTCAGCAATTGAAATATTGGCAGGCGCAAGCCTCTTCACAAAGTAACTAATTTGATCTGTGTAATTACCGTTAGAAACTCCTACGTCACCATATAATTGTAAAAATAATGTATACTGCCCAATAGCTAATTGAGTTATGTTGAAGTACGTAGTAACTATTTCTCCCGCACTCATATTCAATGAAACGTTTTCAAACGCAATTATGGTGCTTGTACCTTCAACTAATGTGAAATTTAGGTTACCGATTGAATTGTTATCATGTGCCTGGACATCAATTGAAATATTTACATCCCCCTCGCCAACTTCTAAGTCACCTAATACAGTTAGAGATGTTGAATCCAGCAGCAATCCTTGACCGGTAGCAGAAACTGTTGGAAATAAGGGAATTAGAAGAACTAAAACTACTATCAAAGCAGTTTTGCGCCGCGCATAGGAAGCCCTCATGCATGCCCCTAGAACAAACCAGTTGAATGACCTTTACTATCGAATAGATGCTAGAAGCCTAAGTTTATGAAAGGCGAACGGTTCGACAACTTGCCTATGGATGTCAGTACGCTACTAGCCATGACTCCAGAGGAAGTGGCACAAGCAATTATCGCACGAAGATATGATTTGGTTGAGGTACTCCCAGAAATTGTTAGAGAACGAAAAAAAGAGTTGGATTATCTCAATCCTTTAGTTGATGGGTCGCTGAAGGAAAGAGATTTAGCGACAAATAATGTTCAAAATTTGAAACAAGATAGAGATTCTGCTAGAATTGAAGCCAAAGAGCTGCGCGAAAAGTTGGCTGTTTTGAGAGAGAAATTAATTGAAGAAAATAGACTGAAAAATCCAAACCCTGGTTGGGCAAAAGAAAAATTGGCCAGTAAATTAGCAAACCTCGATGAAAAGTTGGAAACATCTGCACTTGATATCAATGCTGAGCGAAAATTGATTAGAGAAATGAGAGAACTTACCAGGTCACATGAAGAATGGGTCGCTAATAGAATTGAATCGGACCCTGATTTGAAAGAATATCAAGACGGATGGAAGAGGCATCGGGAACTCCTTGGTACTGCTGATGCCGCTCATGAAAAATTGATTGAACTCGCAAATATTAGCGAAGAACATCACAAAAAATATGAGGAACATAGAGATGTTCAGAAAATTGCTCAGTCCCAGTATAATAGAGCAAAATCACTACAATCTACTGCAAATGATATAGTTAGTTATTGGAATCATAGGATTGAAAATGGCTTTGGCGACCTTAAAGATGGCACAGGAGACCTATTAGCTGCAGCAAGAATTGTTTCTGAAGGCAAATCTTCCAGTATGCCAAGATTGCCCCCAAAAGAAGATCCAGGGGGTGAGGAAGAGTGAGTGATTCAAGTAAGGAAAAATCTAGTAAAAAAATAAATAAAAAACGTCAAAAACGTGATTTCTTTGAAGATTTACGAGAATTTGAAACTCATCAATTGGAGGAACGTTTGAACGATAATAAATTATCAGTTCGTGCAATTGAATCGCAACTCGATTCTATGGAAAGTGAGAGAGGTTCTCTAATTTCAACAGTTCAGGTACTACGAGTTGCTCTTGGCCAGACCGGAGAAATGAGTAAAGAAAGACAGTCCCTGTTGTCTGAATTAAGATCGAGAACACCTCAAATCAACGAACAAAAAAATATTAGAGATGGTATTAACGAAAGAGTTGGACCACCATCTAAAGTAATTGAAAAATTGCTAATTAGGACATGGAGGGATTTGACAATCATTAGAGAAGACGCATCCAGAGCCCCACAACTGGCTAATGAAATTCAAAAATTCTCATTTTTCTTTGAATTAATTGAAATGCACAAATTGAAAAAACAATCAGATGCAGCCCATAACAAATTTGTAGATTTAATTAGAGCACAAAAATCAACGATAAAAAAATTGGATGAAATGAAGGATAGCAATGCTGAGTTAGAAGAACAGACAACAGAAGAAAATCCGAGACTTGCAGGCACCTCAATTAACCGAAAAGAAGAAAAGAGTTTGAACAAAAGAATTGAAAATATGCTTGATTCTATACGCTCTAAACGTAGAGAGTTGAGAACATTAAAGAGAGAAAATGGTCGGTTAGAATCATTCATTAGAATTAGAAAGGGTGATGAAAAACGAGGAATTAAGGTCCGCATGAGAATTAATTCCTTGAGGGAACATGCTGTTAGCGGGGGCTCTCTATCTGTGGAAGATATGGCTCGTTTGTTAAAGAGCGGGGGTCTTTCACAACTCCAACAATCCGAAGAAAATGAGAAACCAAAGAAGAAAAAAGAGCGAAGAGGGGGGAGGAAGAGATCCAAAGCACGTCGTGGTGTAGCACGCTCCCACAAGAGAAGGGAAGATTAGCTCCGAGACCCGGTTTGTTTTTTGACTACTAATCATCCGCAGTATCATGAGGGGGGAGATTGTTTCCAAAATTGCCTCCGTTGAAGGCGTGTTATGGAGTGCAATTACATCAAATGAGGGTTTTGTTGAAGAGGTTAGAGGGGTCCCAGCAAAATTCCTAGAATCTACTGCATCATTACTCCCATCTATGATTGAAAGTGTTGCCCCTATTCTTTCAAATGTTAATCTAGGGGAACAAAATATCGTTACAATTATTGGAGAAAGCGGAACTATAGCAATATCTAGAGTTAATTCCCAATATTCTCTCGTCACTCAGATGGATGATGGAGCAAATATAGGATTGATTCGTAGAATAATGAGTGATAGCGTGGAGAGGCTACGGCCCATTATGCCTTAAGTCAATACTTCATCTAATCTATCTTGCTCAACAGCCCTACGTAATTCCATTGCAATCCTTCTTCCACTACTCATCGGTTTTCGCCATGTAGCATTTCCATAGGGGTGACCTACACTGACATGTACATTTGTACCCCCACCTATACGAGGAGCCACGTCATAAATGTAATAATTCATATCTTTATCAATACAAGTTTGGAGACAAAATGGTCCGATAATCCCTGGATCATAGTGTTCCTTACTTGCATCAATGAATTTCTCCCCTAGTACAAAGGCTTGCTCGAGAAGACTCTCTCTAATAGTTGCAGTATTGTGGCCTACCACCGTCATTTCTGGAATCTGCTGATGTACAGGCATAGTCATTTGCTGGGGCGCTGGAAGTCGAACGTGTCCATCGAGACTGGACTCAAATCTCCAATCCACCCCCAACAATTCTAACCTATTGTCAGCATCCTCTAATGGACTGTAAAAGAAATTTAAATTGAAAACCGGACCTATTACGTATCTCTCAATCCTAGCACCTTCTAGACTTTGGTTATCAATCACACCCTGACTGAGCAGGGCTTGTGATTTTTCTTGATATTCTTCAAATGATGCACAAGTAAAGAAACCCCTCTCGAGTTGCTTCTCTGCATGATGTAATTTTACAATTACCAAACAGTCGATATCTTGTGGGTCATCAATAGCATCTGGATAAGGGAGTCCCGCCTGTTCTAGAATCCAATAGTAATCTTGCTCTTCAGTGCGCTCTTCCATCCTAAGCATGTTCCTACTTCCGAACATGGGAACTCGAAAATCATCTTCAATCGCACCAATACCACAATAGGAAGTAAATGAACGGTTGGGTATGTAAACTACATTTCTTTCCCTCATACTTTCTTGAAAGGAGGGGGACAATACATCATCAAAACGATCCAATACTATGGCCTTATCAACCATACCACGAACTACTCTACCAGAATGGTTCCTTCTAGTTTTGAAGTATTTCGAATATGTCTTTTCTCTACCCTTTTGACAATATGCTACAGTTGGAAACCCCTCTTCAATCGCACCATCACAAATGTCCAATGCAGAATGGCTAGCAGTCATGCCAATCCGCAACTTCATGCGGTCATAGTCTTGAAGAATTTCAGAAATTTCAGATTTTTCAATCATTATTACAACCCCTATTCTTTTCTCTGCATTGCCATTAATTGCTCAGTAGAAAGTGATTGTCCCGACATCAATGCACTCATCAAATCAACATTCTGAGGTGTCGCATCAACCTTGGATGGCTGAATACCATCAGCACGATCTTGAATAGATTTCATCAAATGTCTTGCACTATATGCGCAGCGCATGGCTACAACATAGTATTGATGTTCTTTGTCTCCTTCTCTTTTAGCTGCAATGTATGCTCTATGAGACAGTTCATGCTCATCATTCATTCTTTTTGTTTCGTCACGTAATTTACCCATTAAATCATGAGCAGATTGAGCAGCCTCTGCAGATTCTATTACATCCTTATGAGCATCTTCTCTAATTTCATGTAACCTTTCTAATTCAGCATTATTACCTGAAGCGGATTTTACATCATTCACCTCTTGCAAACCTTTCAATTTTCGTGATAAGGATTTCATTTGTTCTGAGAATTTTAAATCACTGATTTTACCAGTCATATGATCCATCTCCAAATTATTCATCTTTCTCTTAATAAAATCAGGGCTATCTCCCTTTTTACCCCTTTTCTTATTATTTTCCTCTGGGCCAAATAACTTCTCCCTGAGTGAAAAATATTCTTCATTTGCGGCCTTTCTCTTTTCTTTAGCCTCTCTAGCCCTAGCATTTTCTTTATCTCGGACTGTTCTTTGCCGCTCTATTTCATCATACAATTCGCGCTTTTGACCATTTATTTGGTCCCTTTTAACTCGATTTTCGAATGCTTTTGTGTTCCATTCATCACGTAGTTTCTGATGCTTTTGTATAAACGACTCTGCTTGTGATTCAACTTTCTTCAGTGCATTATGCATCTATCACAAGCCTCCAAATCCATTCACTCGGCTACAATATACCGGTACTGCGCACTCCTTCGAGATAGGTGAGGCATTTAACCACTATGATATTCTGAATTATCGGTATCTTGCCAATACCAACTACAATTCATGCTATGCAAGATAACGATTAATACCAAAGACAAAATCGGTAGGGTGAGTGAGATGTTCATCGGCGGCATATCTGGAATGGAGAGAGTGATTTCTCAAGATGTAAGCCCACCATATCTCAGTTTGATTACAGGGCCTCCTGGTTCAATGAAGACAAGTTTTTCTCTATCAATAATTTCCAACCACCTTCGTAGAACTGGAAGTTTTGGACTATACTGTACCGTTGAGGAAACAGTTGACAGTTTGCTAAAAACTTGTAATTCAATGGGATTGGAATTACCACCAAATCTCCAAATTACTGATTTAACCGAGTTGAGAAAAGAGAATGAGTCTATGGATTACCTCAAATTCACTAGGAGAATGATTCAACATTTCAAACAAGAAAGAGGCGAGCAGTTCTCTGTGTTCATCCTAGATAGTCTTGGAGCAATATACAGCTTAACTAGTGTTGACGAAGAAATGAGGAAGAAAATGTTTGGATTTTTTGATTTCCTAAGAAATCAGGGCCTCTATACAATCATTATCACTGAAAGACAACCTGGAGAATTCGCTGAACTACAGGGTAATGAAGGATTCATAGCAGACGGTATCATCAATCTAGGATTAGATAGAAGAAATGGCAAGATTGTAAGAACTATGCAAATTGAGAAAATGAGGCATATTAGGCATAGTATGGAAAAACAAGCAATAGATATTAGCCCTGGCGGAGTGACTGTTTTAGGGCCACTTTTCGACTGATTAAAATCATCTCATATGCTTCCTAGGTAAATTTAGTATTTCGCCACTTAAACCGTGGACAAACATCCAACCCGTATCAGGAAACTCAACTTCCCATCCGGGAATAAGTATGGGTGAATTGGATATTTCGGCAGTATCCTCGTCTATTCGCCACCAATGTAGAATGCTGCCCTGTATTTCCCCTTCAACTGAAGGCTGACTAATTTGCCAATGTTTTCTCTCTTCGCATACAGAAGATAGTTCTGAACGAATCATTTCTTCAGTTTTCCATGATCTGGGACTTATTGTTTCTAGGTGTGGGGCATATTGCAATTCCTCTACATCACCCTTCCTTGTCAATTTCCCAGTGAATGGATCCTCAATTAGGGTCCAACGATTTCTCTCTCTAACATCCTCTGGACCTATTAGGTAGCCATCAACATCCCACTCCCTTCCCTCAATTAGAACTGGACGAACTTGTAGTCTTTCATATCCCCTTTGAGAAAGCATTTCAGTAAGTGCAATTTTGGGTTTCAGAGTAGCCACATTTATTGATGGTGCTTTAGATTGTAGGGCTCTTTCGGTGATCGTGTTCATTGATTGCAATTCATTTTGTTCAATAGATAGTTTTAGACGGCCAGATAATATTTCATGGCCCAGCCATTTTGCAATATCATTTGCATCCCATAAAACCAAATCAACCCCTTCTCTGGTAGGAATCCTTTCCAATTCTACCAAACTTCTCTGGGATATGA
Organism: uncultured Candidatus Poseidoniales archaeon; assembly: GCA_964401115.1. Classification (GTDB taxonomy): domain Archaea; phylum Thermoplasmatota; class Poseidoniia; order Poseidoniales; family Thalassarchaeaceae; genus MGIIb-Q1. Next base: position 8,247 of record CAYNXD010000044.1, read on the forward strand.
GCCAGTGTGTTCCAGCAGGAGAATCTACCAGCCACCTCTCCAACTCCATTCGATCAATTGGAGCCCACCCTGGTTCAGCGTGCCAAACGAAAGAACCAATTCCTACAGGGCAATTAAGTTCAAAGTCACTAATTGATTGAATAATACCTATACAGTTGATTCCCGGAGTCATACATACTATGCCTGCAGGCTTGATTACAATACCAAGTTCATCAAGAACTGTGGAAATTGAAATTGACATTAACCGCCGGCTACTCCATCAACACATCAATGCTCGCCTCATTAATAGACTTAACAAGCGAAAATTAAGCAACTTAATTGATGCCAAATTTCATTCTATATTGCTCTTAAGTGAAAGTAATTCACTGTTTCCGGCATCCAAGACACAAATTGAACTAACATGAAAGGGCTTAGCACATGCAGCACCAAGTTCTCTGTTAACCATGGTTAGTTGATGCATGGGCACGTCGGGGTGGCTAGCATGTAAGTCATCAACGAAACTTCTAGGGCAGTTAGCTGCCATTATTACTAATTTAGCCTCACCATGAGAACATGCAGCAGCAGTTTGAGTTTTACCAAACAATAACTTTCCTCTCTTCAATGCTATTTTCAATTGCCTTACAACATCCATTTTTATTCCTCCATACTCAACATTCGCATCTCATGGTGGTATTCAAATCAGGCTTCCTCAGGGATATAATATAGTTCAACACTTCCAGTACCTAGTGCAACTGGTTGCCCTACAATAATATTCTCTGCAACACCTGCTATTTCATCTTTTTCTCCAATAATTCCCGCCCTAAGTAGATGATTCACAGTAACTTCGAAAGCAGCACGAGCAAGGATGCTGTGCTTGTTTCCTGAAACACCGTGCCTACCAATGGCTCTGACTTCACCTTCACTAGTCATTACATCTGCAACGGTGATTAGATGTCTAACATCCACGTCAAGTTTTGCATCATTCAATGTCAATACTAACTCGTTGATAATTGCTTGACGTGCTGCTTCAATTCCCAAATAATCATGAATTTCTGCTATGTTATTTGTGTATGTACGAGAACGATCAATTCCTTCGAAATCACTTACTGCGGATAGATTACTACCAATCGTTGCTATGTAATATTCACCAGTTACTTGGTGTTTCTGAATGTTGGCTCTTTCAATATCCTTAACACCCTTCAATCTTAGTGCCTTAATCTTCTCCTCTAAAGCCAGCAGCTCCGTATAGTTAGGAGTGACTTCTTCAGATTCCTTTTTGCGACCAGGTACTATTGTCAAAACCTTGGGCCTAACTTCCTTATCGGCATCAATGAAAAGTCTAAGGCGGCGACTCAAGATTTCCTTGACCTCAATTGGTGTTATATCCTTCTGTTTCATATTACCTGGGATTAACTTCAAAGTTATCCGCCTCTGAGTAACATCAGTTTCAATGACTGCTATGTCTTTGGCATCAGTTATTTCTAATGCGGCGGCCAATTTCTTGACCTTCTTTTCATCCTCTCTTATACCTTCATCTAGATGAATTCGCATAGTGGGTGTAGTCGGGACCTTTCGTGAATCGACAATCTCAATGATTCTTGGCAAACCTTGTGTGACGTTCACCGTTGCTACACCCGCATAGTGGAAAGTCCTCATGGTCATCTGAGTACCGGGTTCCCCAATAGACTGAGCAGTAACAATTCCAACCGCCTCAAAAGGATCCACACCCGTTCTTTTCATAGCATCAATTACCTCTTTAATTACAGCAGATGCTTGCTTAGCAGTCAATTTTTTCATACCGCGTGATTCTATTGAAACTGCTAAATCGCTGAGGACACGTAGTGAAATTTGAGCGCCTTCCTTAGCAGCTGTTTCCTTCAAAGTCTCGAAAATAGGTCCTGAACTCATCCCTTCATGAAGCTGAGATGCCTTAGCATCGAAATCAAATTCTTCAAGTTCTTGCTGTACCTTTACTCTGCGCTTAGCTGCGCGACGACGAACAACTGTTGTACTAGTAGAAGAAGAGCCCGAAGAACGCAGGCGCTTACCAAATTTCTGAATTACTTGGGATAATCTATCGGCTTCTTCAGATGATAAACCACAAATCTTAGCAATTTCACCTTGGGATAGAATCTTCACATCATCCCACTTTCTACCATCTGCCAAATTATGAGCATAATCCTCAGGAATACCCATATCCATTAACTTCTTCTTGGTTGCTGACTTAACTACCATTAGTTTCCACCCCCTAGAGCGTTATCCAAAACTGAACGAATATTTACTGAGTCTCCTCTGATGCTGCGGGTTGGATCTGTACCATCTTCGCCATAACTGAATTGAATTATTCTATCGGCAGTATTTCTGACAGAGTGCTTAACATCGTTATGGACTTTCAAATCATCCATCGCATTGATTAGTCGGCGCTGCATATATCCAGACTTACTAGTACGAACTGCTGTATCAACTAGAGATTCTCGACCAGAAATGGACAGCATGAAGAATTCCGTTGGTTCCAATCCACGCTTGAAAGATGATGCGACGAATCCTTTCTCCATTGCACCTTTAGCATTTCTTTCAAAGTGTGATAGGACTCTCTCCTTGTATCCGCGCTCCAAACGCTGACCTCTAACTCGAGTTTGGCCAATTGAACCAGCCATCATTGAAAGGTTATCCATTGATCCTCTAGCACCAGAAACTGCCATCATGACAGCAGCGTTGTCACTAGCAAGGTGATCTTTAGCAATTTCACCTGTTCGTGATCGTGACTGATCAAGAATCTGCATTATATCTTCCTCTAAAGTTTCTAATGGCGTCCTTCCAGGTCTTGCCTCATATGATTTACCTGATTTACCAAATTGTTCTAATTTTTCATCAACATCAGAACATGCAGTTTCGTTGATATCATAAATCTCAGAACGTGCTGCAGGTGGCAAATCCTCATCATCGATTCCAGTTGTAAATCCTAGAGCGGTGCATATTCCAATTGTCAATTGAGTCATATCATTAAGGAATTTGGCTCCGCGATTACTACCATGTGTTTGCAATACAGCATCTAGGAGTTTTCCATCCTCCGCCCCAATACCTGTCTTATCTATTGTTCCTGAAATAATTTCTCCATCTACAATCTCAACTTGGTCATTGCTTCGACTCTTATAACTTAGATTAATTCCAGATGGAATGATTAAATTAAGTAATTCTCGACCCCTATATCCTTTTGATCCATCATCACATTTTACCTCCGTAGGCAAATCGCCTTCCCAGTTAATTTTACTCAATACTTCAAGAGCCTGTACCTTTGGAATAATTCTATCCCCATTTGTCAAAAGGAAAGCTCCGGAAATATGGTCATGAATTCCACCAATAACAGCACCACCATACCTTGGTGACAATATATTTTCTTGAACCCTCATCAAAATTTTAGCCTCTGCGCGAGCTTCTTCTGATTGTATGATGTGAAGATTCATCTCATCACCATCGAAATCTGCGTTGTAGGGCGTACAAACTGAAAGATTGAATCTGAAAGTCTTTCCAGGCATCACTCTTACCTCGTGAACCATCATCGACATCCTATGCAAAGATGGCTGGCGATTGAAAATTACTACATCCCCGTCAATTAAGTGACGCTCGACAACCATTCCGGGCTTTGGATTACCTTCAAGATCGATAGTTGCAAGACGGTCTTCAACTCCTGTCCTCTCCTCACCTTCTTCATCCCATGGGGATGCACAGTGTGGGCAGATTACATCCAAATGTTCAGGATAATCTTCGTCTGGCTTTTCCTGCTCCCAAACCCATCGGTTATGTACTATAGTACGAGGGTCGTCATCGGGCAGCTTTCTTCCATTCTCATCTTCGCCACGAAGGTTGTTAATCGTAGCCTCCAAGTCTACAACCCAGTTTTCCTGCAATCCTTCAACAGTACGCCTATTCTCTTTCTTAATCATTAAACCAGGAAGGAAATTTGGCGCCCTTAGGACCTCATTTAATTCTGCAGCCATCCCATTGTAAGGCTCATCTCTTTCAGGGTCTCCACCATCGCAATCAGGATTTAAACACCTGAATCCTGACCAAATATACTTAGTTCGGTCGGTTATTCTAACACGGTGCGTATCTCCACGGACAATATAATTGACACCTGGGTGTTCATCTGGGCCACGTAGAATCATTTCACGAAGTTGTTCTCTATTTCTCTTTGTAACTCGGATTGGAACTGTTAGGTCCTTAGCAGACATTTCAGGAACACCAACTGCATTGATACCTAGGAAAGGGTCTGGTGAAATTACAGAACGAGCACAAAAGTTGACTCTCTTTCCTGAAAGGTTGCTTCGGAATCGACCTTCCTTGCCCTTCAACCTTTGAGTCAGCGTCTTTAGAGGTCTTCCACTTCTGTGCCTAGCAGGGGGAATGCCACTAGTTTGGTTATCAAAATATGTAGTAATATGGTACTGTAGAAGCTCCCATAGATCCTCAACAATCAACTGAGGCGCTCCTTGATCACGATTCTCTCTTAGTCTTTGGTTTATTCTCAATACATCCACAAGTTTGTGAGTCAAGTCATCTTCAGAGCGATCCCCACTTTCCAAGGTAATTGATGGACGAACTGTAATTGGAGGGACAGGTAATACGCGCATCACCACCCATTCTGGGCGGTTAGATGCCTTGTCCATCCCTATGAAAATCAAATCATCTCCAGGAATACCTTCTAGCCATTCACGAATATCTCTCGCGTTTAGTTTGTGTTCTGTCTTTGGATCCTCTTTTTTCTCCTTGAAAGTAGTTGGTTTCTCAAGAAGTATCTTACCCTGCTCACTCCCACAATGCATGCAAACCTTTGCTTTTTTAGCAGAACAGGTTTTTTCAATATCCTTGATTATTTTCTTTAACTCAGGGGAACCAGGCCCATGTTTCTGAATAATATCCAAAACACGTTCCCTATAGTAATCCTGTTCAGACAATTCGCTATTATCTGGATGAGTCCCTTCCGCCTCATGTAACAATACTCGGTAACATTTGTTGCATGTGGTCTTTAGTGCAGTCTTGATTAGGGGGGTAAATCCACAATGAATAACTGGTAATTCTAATTGTATGTGACCAAAGTGGCTTGGGCACTCATCGTGCTTATTACCACAAGTTTCACAGCGAATACCTGGCTCAATAACACCCATCTGAGGGTCCATCAATCCCTGATGATAAGCATGCCCATCATCTTTGTATGTGTCCGCAGTCTTAACCTCTACGGCACTAAGCCGGCGAATTTCATTTGGAGCCATAAGTCCAAACTTGATTGAAGAAATACGCTTAGGAATTTTTGATGCATCTAATTTCTTGGCCATATTATCACTTCCTATCCTCCAACTGAAGCCGCATAGCGACTCCAAGTGATTTCATTTCATCAAGAAGCAGTTTGAAAGCATATGACGTCTCAACTAGATGAACCTCTGCACTTTCACCATGAACTGGGCTAATGTAACACCTTCTTCTGTTGTCCCAGTAAGCTATATGCCCACTTTCGGCACAAACAGCCAGAGTTACACCATCAGACTCGTCTAGCAATCTATCTTTGATTACCATTGATGCTCCGTGTGCAATTAGACAGTCTCTCTCCATCTCACCGAATCTTAGGCCACCTTGTCTAGCCCTACCTTCTGTAGGCTGCCTAGTTAGAATCTGTACCCTACCCCTACTTCTTGCATGAATCTTACTAGATACCATATGGTGCAACTTCTGGTAATATATACATCCAACAAATATGTTAGAAGGATATTCATCTCCAGTCTCTCCATTAATCATTTTCTCTCTTCCGGTATGCTGGAATCCATTCCTCAACAGACCTTCTCGAAGAGCGGTTTCTTTCTCGCCAGAGAAAGCTGATGCATCAATAAATCTACCTTCCATAGCACCGGTCTTAGCACCAATCATTTCCAAGATATGAGCCACCGTCATCCTGCTAGGAATTGCATGAGGGTTGATAATCAAATCAGGTACCACACCATCAACAGTAAATGGCATGTCCTCCTGATCTACTAACCTACCAACAACACCTTTCTGACCGTGTCGTGAAGAGAATTTGTCTCCCAATTCAGGGATTCGATGCTGCCGAAGAGTAATTCTAACTAAACGACCAGCATCAAGACTTTCTGTAACAAACAGGTGATCTACGTTCCCACATTCACCGTGCCGCACATGCATGCTGGACTCTTGTCGATACTGACCCATCATGAAAGCGCCGTGACCCTCTTCGAGGAATCGAGGTGGGCTGGTCTTCCCTACCAAAACAGCAGGGTCATCATCTTCTCTCTTTCCTGAAAGCATTGTTTCAGGGTGCGGTAACCCATCGTACTCTAGGTGAGTGTAATCATTACTATCCTTGCGACCCTTCACCTCATCTTGACCTGTTCCCGGAATTTGAATCTCTTCTTCTTGACCTCCAGGGAACCTCTTTCTCTCGGCATTATAAGTCCTGATGAAACTAGATCTACCCAATGCTCTCTCAACAGATGCTCTATTCATTATGACAGCGTCTTGCATGTTGTAACCATGATGACTTAGTATGGCAACAATGTAATTTTGGCCACCCGGCCTATTTACGAAATTGGTCTGTTGCATTGCTTGAGTTTCGACTATTGAACGCTGAGGATAATCTAAAACATGCATTCTTGTATCTGGCCGTACCCGATGATTGCTTGCTGGCAATCCAAGTGACTGCTTGACCATTGCAGTACCGCCAGTAACTCTTGGTGTGGAGTTATGTTCTGGGTATGGTACCAAACTAGCACAAACTCCCAAAATTAGTTGAGGGTCGATTTCAACGTGGGTATAGACTAGAACATCGCCGTGCTTCTTCTCTCGGCGTCGTAATTTGTCTATTTCATCTTGATAATAATTCAAAGGAAGTGAAAACTTCTCTTTTACCAAAGAACCATTGGAAAGTTGAACTTCAACCTCTAGTTTTGCTTTAGATATATCGAATTCACCAAGGTTCAACCAATTAACTTTCGCAGGATTGATTGGCCTTTGATGCTTAGGAGATAATGTTGGCAAATCAAAAGGCCTTGGGGCCACTAGAAGGTCTTCCTCTTCTTCTGCATCTACCCATTCCACTACGCCCTCATTAACTAAATTCTTGAATGTCATATCACGATTTCTCAGCGCTTCAATATGTTCTTTAGCTAGAACTAGATTACCATTGTCCAATACTAGTAATGGCCGTAGGATTCTTCCTTTATCTGTATTGATAAAAATATCACGATTTTGGGAATCATGACGGATGCTAACTTCTGGCCTAATTCTACCATTTCTGCGCCTGCGTTTGAAATGCGTAACTAATCTGTGAGGATTTTTATGCAATCCAAAGATGTCACCATTTACGTGAATACGAGAACCTTCAGACCAGTCCTCAGGTTCAACAACATTGGCTTCTCTTAACAACTCTTTAACTTCAACTTCAGATACTGCTTCAGATACATCTATCATTTGAGATGCATTCTTCACCAATCCACAATTTTGACCCTCTGGAGTCTCGTTAGGACATAGCCTACCCCACTGAGTAGGATGTAGGTCACGAGCCTCGAAGTGAGGTTGGCTTCTTACAAGGGGGCTAGTAACCCTACGCATATGGGAGAGTGCGGAAATGTAAGTGGTTCTGTCAAGCAATTGGCTAACCCCAGTTCTACCTCCGACCCAGTTTCCGGTTGCCAATGCGTGCATTATCTTAGAAGTAAGTACGTCAGGGCGGAGACAACTATTGATTTTTAATTCCCTCTTTCTATTGTGATGCCTCTCAAGTTGATATTTCAAATCTCTAGCAAGTTGTGTCATACTAACACGGAACAAATCTTCAATCAAATCACCAGCTAAACGTACTCGCTTGTTAGCATAGTGATCTTTGTCATTTGGCTTACGATCAGTAATTGCCATCTCTAAAACTTGTCTTACAATCCTGCCAAGGAAAACTGCTTTCTTCATCCTGTGCTCTGGTTGGTCACCCAAGTGAGGAAGTAATTCTTTGTCCATTAGATTGTTGACTCTTTGCTCTCGATATTCCTTCTGCTGACCTGCTGCAAATTTCTTCTCTAACCATGCTATTGCTTCCTCGTGAGTCTCAACACCATACGCATCTTTTGTCTCAGGATCTCTGACGTGGTTGATGTTAGCAACTACATACTTGAATGCATCTTTATGACCTGCAATTGATGCGAATATCTCCTCGTCAGAGTTAATTCCAAGAGCACGCATCAATAGTACAGCAGGAATTACTTGAGCACCTGCGCTACTGATTTTAACCATCAACATTCCATCTTTTCTCTTTTCTACTGTCAAAGGTTTGCGCACACCATCTTTCTGAGAGAAAATCTTAGCTACTTCAGTAGAACGAGTGTATCTCTTGTTCATCTCAACAGTAACTCGATTGGGTGCCAGATCTTCCATTGAAATGAGCACACGCTCTGTACCATTGATAATGAAATAACCACCAGGGTCAAATGGATCTTCCCCTTTCTTCTTCAAGTGTTCTCTGTAAACTTCTTGATCTTCTTCACTCATTTCTGGATTCAAATTTCGATTCTGATCAATATGTGTTGGATTAAGGTTGCACCTCTCTGAACGAACCATAATTGGAAGGTTCCCAATTTGCACTCTCTCTTCCTTAATTGGAGTTGGTAAATCTTCTCTATGAATAGTGAAATCAAGGAAAATTGGTGAAGAGTATGTTAGTTTTCTTAGCCTACACTCAAGAGGAGTTGCATCCTCATTGTTAGCGCCATTTGCTTCTCTAATAGTTGGTGGCCCTAATGTTAAATTCTTCATGCGCACTGATATATCATTGTCTAAAACGTCTAGTTTTACTAATCCACCTTCATCATCATCAATTACTTCGTCTGTTCCGATTCTGATATTTCTCACAATCTTCTCAAAACGACAATCCCTGCCATCCCCCTTGGGAAGACAATCGTCGTATGATGCAATCTGGTGGTTCACTAGACTCCTTTCACGGAAAAATGTCTCAATTATTTCTCTCATATTTTCACCTCATTAATTCCCCTCAACTACCAATCTATAGGCTACATGTATTCCTGCAGAAGGACTTCTTCTAGTAATCCTGACAACTCGGTTTTTCAACCAACCTGCTCTTAGTTCTGAGTCTTCCATCTCAAGAGCCTCCTTGAGAGCTTGGATTGCAGGATCTGTAATCAAAATCTTTGGAAGGAGTTCCCTTCGCAATCTTGGATTCCCATCAATATCCGAATCTACTAAATCCCAAGGTGACAATTCGTTGAATTCATCATCAACGGGGACTAGTTCATGTAAAGGTACTAGTTCGTGGTTCAGGACGTTAAAACGCATCTCTCCAAGAGGGATACTAGTTTCTAATCGGCGGAGTTCAGCCTTCATCTCTACTCTTCTAGTAGGTCGGCGTCGCTTTGAAGCAGCCTGCTCACGAATAATATCCATGATTGATTCTAATTCATTGTCACCCATCTTTAGACTGAGTTTAGTAGCAACATCGCTAGCACTCATCTTCTTGATAGTATCCATATTGGCGTCATCCGCCAACTTGTGGGCCAATTCCTCCTTGACACCCAATTCCATTAATCGTTTCTTAGTTGATGATTTGACCGCCACGCCGAGACCCCCTGTCCCTAATAATCAGGGCACTGAGGCTCATTTAGTGGAGCGGGCCCGACGGGGTTCGAACCCGCGACCATCTGGTTAAAAGCCAGACGCTCCACCTGACTGAGCTACAGGCCCATGGCTATTAGGGGATAACCTCGGACTTGGGTACCCTTGAAAAACCTACCGCATGGCATACGCTGGACAAATTCGACCGCTCGGTCGGGTCTGGAGATGAGTTCTCCGGATATTCGTTTTACCACGTCCGACATAAAGGTATCCACTAAACCCTCGCAAAATACTTGAAAAATCATACACTCCCAGGCAATTGTGACTGACCCGATATTCCGTGAAATTAATTTGCAAACTAATGAAGCATCGCAAATTGAATGGATCAACAGCAAAAAAGAAACTATCAAAATTATTTTGCCGAGGACGGTTTATCCCCCAAAAGAAGACACTCAATTAATAGAGAAATGTATTTCTGAAATAGGATTAGGAAATGGTAGAAAATTATTAGAAATAGGTTGTGGAAGTGGTGCTGTTTCTATTTCAGCTGCCCTAAGCGGTTGGGAAGTAACTGCTTGTGACATTAACCCACTTGCAGTAGTTGCAACAAAAGGAAACTGTAAGCTAAATGGGGTAAATATTAATTTGTTCGAAGGCGGGATTGTAGATGAAAATGACGATTACCTCGAAAACTTTTGTGAATCAAATCCTCAATTTGACTTAATTATTTGGAATCTACCCTATCTCTCACCACCTACTACAGAAGATGAACCGCGCCTAGGCCCCCTAGAAGACGCTGCCCTAATTGATTTAGATGGAGAAAGGGGCTGGGGTGAAGTTTTGCTGGATAAATTGGAACAACACCCAGGATTACTAAGTGAAGGCGGCGCAATTTATCTATTACACTCCAACAATACCAGAGGAAATTTGCTACAAAGCAAATGGAGACTAAATGGTTGGGCTACAAGAATTATCGGTGAAAGTAATCTTGGAGATGGTGAATTAATTACTTGTTTTTCGGCATGGAAACCATTTAACAATAAATCTATAGAATGGCATGAAGAATTAGATTCAACAAACAAATATATGTTGGATAATAAACTAGAAATTGGTAAATGTGTGGTTGCAAAGAAGCAAACTTCAGGAAGAGGTCAGAGGAATAGAAAATGGGTGACTAGGGCTGGCGATTTCGCAGGAAGTTGGATGATTGATTCTGAATTATGTTCCAATATAATTGGTAATTTTCAGTTATCTGCTGCTCTTTCAGTTGTGGATTCAATTTGTGCAATTTTAAATCGACCGTTACCCTCCATACATTGGTCGAAATGTAGAAAATTAAATGATCTGGGGCTTAATATTCGTTGGCCTAATGATATATGGGACTCTAATGGTAAATTAGCAGGGTGCCTAATTGAAGGTAGGCAGGTTGGAGAAAATCAATCAATTGTTTTGGGAATTGGTGCCAACATTAATCCTGGCGATGAACGTGAATTTGAAATGAGTGGTATCAGAGAAATTTGTGGAAATGATTTTTCTCTAGAAGAATTTGCATCTATTCTAAATTGTTCGGTTTCCTCATTGTTTGAAATACACCCACTTTCCCCTTTCCATGATGCAAACAAACATCAAAAATCAATTTGGATGTTAATGTCAAACTATCTTTCTGAAGGAAAATTACTATTTCAAGAAGAACGAAATTTTAGTGTTAAGGGAATCAATAATGAATCTGAATTGATATGCCACAATGGCGAAGAAACGTTGATTGTCAGTAACAGTTTCAATTGTAAATGGGAATGATTCAATTAGAATTGACGATTTCTTCTATATCAGGATCTTCGGGACCTTCTTGCATTTTTCTCCATACCCCCCATACTAGTAAGAAAAGCGAGAACAAAGATGGGAGGAATTGGATTGGAATCTGTCTCTGTGCAGTAACCTCGATTTCCCAAATACCCACAGCATTAACCTCAACAATTATTTTACCACCATCAGCTACTTCCTCGATAGTTGTAAATGAACCATCTTCATCGAATTCAAATTCTGAATTGCTTGACAATTCAGAGCCATCCTCAGCCAAAATCCGAACTAAATTTACTGTACATGTTTCATTACCCAAACAAACAGGATTGCCATGGATTACAACGTCATCATTTGAACCTAATATTCCAATAGACATTGTTCTCACTTGATGAGTCGATGATTCATCACCGAAATCAGTAGGCGGGATATACAAGGTGGCGAATAATGAAATACCAATTGCACCAACTAACCCGATGGCTCCCACAATGATTGCCAAGTCATGTGGGGTCACTGGGACACTGTCACCCCCGCCCGCCATGTACTCCGGAATAGACTTCACATCATGAATATCGCCCTTGTACAATTTATCAAAAAAAGCAATTATTACTAGAATCATAAATTCCATATTGTCACATTATTTATTGTAACCGAGCAAATATGAACAATTGTATAATATTTTTTCAACATAATGTTCGAATGAACACTGATAACTC
>CAYNXD010000045.1:0-10660 GCA_964401115.1 uncultured Candidatus Poseidoniales archaeon
ACTTCATCAGCAAGATCATTTTTCCCATCCCACAAAGCACGATTAGTCCCTTTAATTGATTGGCGTGTTTTCCAACCCCTTTGGATATCAACTCTTTCATCAGATAATCTAGTTCTTGCATAAAGTTGCGCGATTAGTGTGGCAGCACCATCTCCTGCCATAGCCCAACAGTTTTGTTGATTAGGGTGGGGTACAGGCATTACTATGTGGCCAGAATCTTCACATCCACAGAGTGCAGGCATTGAAGAGCCAAGAATCAAATTTCTTTCCTTGTTGATATTCCTAGTTAGCGCATCTGAAAGCCACCGGTCACCAATTGCTGTCTGAATAGTTTTTATTCCCATATTAGTACAAGTGGCGGGAAGAAATAAGTCAGATTCTATGCTATGTGCTAAAGTCAAATCTTCATTCCCATTGTAAATCAATGAATTTAGCCAGTCAAATGCCATTTGATCTCCATCAACAATTTTGATTCCGTCATCGGTAGCTTCTAACAATAGACACCGGTCTCCGTCTCCATCCAATGCTGCGGCTACAAGTTGCCCTTTTGACCAAGGAGCCATACCATCATTTGCTCGCAAACGATTTCCAATTTCCTCAAGAAGTAAGTGCTCTTGTTCTCGTTCCATCAATTCTATGTTGGTCCATGAATCTGTAGAGTTGAATTCCCCAGCCCCACAATTTTGGTTTATCGGCTCATCTCTACTAGACACCTCTTCACACAAAAGCCCTCTACGAGTAAGGCCAAAAGACAACCAATCAGTGGCGGCACCCCCACTACAATCGAGAATCAAACCTTGTTCAGCAGTGCCACTTGAGAGGCCATCTTTGCTAACACCTACAACAGTTGGAATAAGATCAACCCATTTTTTGAGGTGTTTTCGATACGCTGTCATACCATCAAAAAGGGGCATTTTTTCCGAATCAAGTTTAGGCCTTGAATCTAGATTAAGCGAATACTCCCAAGCTAGTTCTGATATTTTGTCTTCAAATATTGGCATTGTTTTGTAACCATTCTTATCGAATAATTTTACACCGGAATCTGAAGCAGGATTGTGGCTGGCAGTAATCATCATCCCAGCATCTGCATTAAGCAGCAGAAGGCAATGGTGTAAGCCAGGCGTAGGCACTTCACCAACAAGTTGAGTTCTGCAGCCAGAGTTTGACAACCCATTTTGAATATTTTCTACGATTTTTGAGTTACCATCTCTGCGATCCCATCCAATTACAACAAGCGGCTCAGAATGGTCAGATTGTTCTGATATTGCAACGCCACTAGATAGTCCAATTATGTATGATAGATTAGGCGAAAATTCACGTTGAAAAATCAATTTTTCAATTGGATTTTCACCATCAACATCTTCTGATATTTCACCTCTTATTCCATCAGTACCATGCAATCGCTCGCCAACCATTGGCATCACTCCTTGATAGTTGAATCTGCAGGGTGCGCTCCACTAACAGTCACGTTTGGCCAGATGTTAGACCCGCGCCCAATTATCACTCCTGGATTGGTAACCACATTACATCCCACCTGGGATTGATCACCTAGAAGGGCGCCAAATTTTCGCAACCCACTATCTATGTCTCCTGAACTTATTCCTCTCACAATTACCTTTCTTCCGTCATTTCTGAGATTAGATAACTTACTACCAGCTCCTAAATTCACATCACAACCCAAAACAGAATCCCCAACATAATTGAAATGTGGCGCCTTTGATCCAGGTAATAATAGAGAATGTTTGATTTCACTACAATGTCCAACAACAGAACCTTGACACAACCAAGTGTTTGGACGAATGTAAGCGCCATGCCTAACCTCAGTATCCGGGCCTATGTAGCATGGTCCTTCAATTCTAACACCTTCTCCAATTCTAGCCCTTTCATCTATACATATTGGGCCAAGAGTATCATCAATAGATACAGAATCGGGTATAGATTCAGGAATAAAATGGAAGTTCAATTCATTCATTTGATTTTTTAACCCCGCTTCGTGCTTAGGATCTAAGATAATCCAAGGTGCTTCGTCCTGCTCGGGTAATTTGGGAAAGTATCCCAACAATTCCATACCCATATCTTTCCAACGAACTAAACTTGGCCATAGGTCAGGCGCAGTCAGACTCTCAAGTGGGACCGCCATGCTCCGCGGAAGGCGACATCATGCTTGATGCTTTCACTCGTCGATAACCCTTGGTGAGGCGGATAAAACCGCATCACTGCATCCCGAAGAGAAGTTTTTGAAGTTCTCATTGAACATATTTGCTAGTCTATTGGCGGTTTTATCATAATCAGACTTATTTTCCCATGAGTTTTGTGGTTGCATTATCTCAGAAGGTACCCCCTCACATGAGGTTGGAACTTGAAAATTAAATCTCTCATCAACTATGAATTCCACATCTTCGAATAAATCATTTAATGCTGCGTTCAACAAAGCTCTAGTCCATTTGATTTTAATCCGGCCACTTTTACTAAACCCACCAGCTACCCAACCAGTGTTAAGTAGCCAACAAGAAGAATTATTCTCAGCTACTTTCTTTGAGAGAATATCAGCATACACGCTTGGATGCATTGGCATAAATGGTGCTCCAAAGCAAGCTGAAAAAGTTGCTTGAGGTTCGAATACTCCAATTTCAGTTCCAGCAACTTTTGCAGTGTAACCAGAGATGAAATGATATGCGGCTTGTTCTGGTGTTAATTTCGAAATAGGAGGTAGCACTCCAAAAGCGTCGCAAGTTAGGAAGACTACATTTTTTGGCAACCCACCTTTACTGTCAATAACTCGATTTTCAATTGATTCTAAGGGGTATGATCCACGTGTGTTCTGAGTTAATGATACATCATTAAAATCTGGAATACCATCATCATCAAGAACAACATTTTCTAAAATAGTGCCAGGCATTCTTGTAGTTGCGAAAATTTCTGGTTCATCTTCTTCAGAGAGATTAATCATTTTAGCATAACAGCCACCTTCAAAGTTGAATACACCATCATCGTTCCAACCATGTTCATCATCTCCAATCAAAGGTCGTAGTGGATCTGCAGAAAGAGTAGTTTTGCCTGTGCCAGATAATCCAAAGAAAACAGCACAATCTCCATCTTTACCTACATTTGCAGAGCAGTGCATAGGTAAATGTCCATCCAATGGTAGCAAGTAATTCATAATTGAAAAGATAGATTTCTTAATCTCTCCAGCATATCTAGTGCCGCCGATGATAACTTGTTTTTCAGAAAAACAGACGATTACAAAGACTTCAGAATTGATTCCATCTTCTTCCGGATTTGCAAGAAAATGGGGTGCGTGAAGTATTGTGAATTCAGGGAAAAAAGATTGTATTTGGATTTTATCAGGGCGGATAAACATGTTTCTGGCAAAAGCCGAATGCCACGCATTCTCTGAAATTACACGAACAGCTAATTTTTGTTTTTCATCAGCACCAGCGTACAAATCTTGAACAAAAAGTTCAGGTTGGGAATTTAGATATTCCCTCACTTTCTCCCTCAAATTATCGAAAACAACTCTAGTAGTTGGTACATTTACATCACCCCACCAAATATTATCTTCGACACTTTCTTCCTTAACTATAAATTTATCATTCGGTGATCGCCCAGTTCTATCACCAGTATTTGTTACAAGAACTCCGTGTTTGCTGAGCACCCCCTCATCTCTTCCTATAGCTCTGATAATTAGTTCATCACCTTCTAAATTCCAGTGAATTTCACCATTAGGATTTATTCCATGGGCATCCAATTGAACAGGCCCGCGTAAGCCAGAATCGTGGCGCAGAGGTGCGACCATGTGATGGCCGGGCCGCGTTACGTCTTAGAATGCTGCGGAACCTCGTTTTGATAATTCAAACAAAAGTAATATTCACATAGCAATGTAGCATGTGTTGAAGTAATGGATTTATGGAGTGGCATTATTGCCCTTAGTTTAGGCCTCGGTTTATCTGCAGCTTGTGGATTTCGAGTATTTATTCCCCCTCTAGCAATGGGGGTTGGTGCTAGAGCAGGTTTGATGGATTTGGGAGATTCTTGGTCTTGGATGAGTGAGACTTGGGTAATGGGAGTTTTTGCGGCTGCCACAGTGTTAGAGATTGCAGCTTATTACATCCCCTGGCTCGATAATTTATTAGATACAATCACAACGCCTTCCGCAATAATTGCAGGCATCATAGTTACATCCTCAAGTCTTGATGGAATGGACCCAACCTTACAATGGATTCTGGCAATTGTTGCGGGAGGAGGTACTGCTGGAACAATACAACTTGGAACAGTTGCAACAAGAGCATTATCAACTGCGACGACTGGTGGAATTGCCAATCCAGTAGTAAGTACAATTGAGGCAGGTGCTTGCTTATTTTGTACTATTATTGCCTTATTAATGCCAATAATTGCAGCAATAATGGTCGTTGCCTTGTTAATTTTTGCATTTATGAGAATTACCAATCGAAAAGAAAAACAACAACCTGGCCCGAATTTAATCACTTAAGATAAGCGATTTATTCAGTCCTAACTAGGGCGACCTTGATGGATAAAGTCCTCATCCCATGATTTGCATGGGAGTTCAACCGACCGATGATGATGACTCGGTAATCCGGAAACGGGAATTCGAAATGGGTGGCGGATTAGATATCTCAAGATTCCTAAATGAAGACGCTATTGAAGAATCAAATCAAGCGGGCCTTCCAGAACCTAAGCAAGTAGAGTCAGAGAAAGACGAGGCAATGGGGGATTTATTTGATCCATTTGCAACAGGTCCTCAACCAGGTGATGTAAAGCGAGACGGAACTGTAGAATTACCTCCAGAAAAGGATAGCATTACTGAATTAGCAACAACAGGCGAAAAGAGATTACACTGGGGAATCATGGTTAGCATGATTCTAGTTTATTCAATAGTTGGTTGGCTTGTTGGCACAACATTACCTCCTTTGGTTGGTCTTATTGGATTACTTGGTTTAGCGCTCTTAGGTTTCGTTCTTGGAGAGCGCTGGGTTCCAGATTCTAGCATGAGAATGTTAGGTATTACGTGGGTTATAATTACCATGAAATTACTTTATGGCCTTGCCATTGATTTACATCATTGGGAGTTATGGGGTATTTTTCCAATTGATGCAACCACTTTAGGGGGGCTGCTTCTTTGTCTTGTTGCACTCAATGTGTGGGTGTCATATCACCATAATGAGGATGCTATTGCAGCACAGGCAACACTTGTTCTGTTAGCAATAGGTTCTGGTGCAGGAGCTGTCTATGGGCAGATAGGAGTTGCTGCAGGGATAATTGTTGCAACTTTACTATTACATGGTTTAGCATGGCACCGTCAAAGCGGCAATCTTGCATCTCTTGGTATTGCGGCTTCGAATATTTGGATAGGCTTACACGCTTTCAGCCAAGATTGGCAAATAGGGGCCCTTGAAATAGTAAAATTTGATGATTTACTACTACTATTTCTCTTACTTGGCGGTATCAATGCACTCAATGCGGCCATGGCAGCGAAGTTCTCAAAGAATGATAATTGGTTTAGTGATGGCTTATCTCTTGTTGGCCTGGGGCGTCCAGGATTGTGGTCAGTCTCAATTGGCTTAGGGATGGTAGGTGCATTGTTAGCTATTTCAGCAAACAGGGCAGATACACCATATGCACTCGCTTTGATTATGATGCTTCTAGCATGTTTCGGGGGTTCTTATCTAATTGTTAGGGGTACTTCGAAACACCGAGTATTAACACCATTTGGTATTGGATTACCGCTTTTTGTCTTGATTTTAATTACTCAAGAATCAATTGGATTAACAGCTCCATTTGGAATTACCAGTTATGAGATATTTACAGTAGCGTCGTCTCTGCTAACTGCAACAGTTCTTCTGAAAAATCAATCACTTGTAACTGATCATGTATTGTGGGGGGGTAGCATTGTTATGGTAATTTTAATGACAATTTTAATCCCATCTCAACCGAGTGCTCAAGGTGGTGATGGTGGGGCTCTGATATTCACTGCTCTAGCAGTAATTCATTTGGGAACAGCATCATTAGCTCTTATTCGCAAATCGCCATCATTGGCTGGTGTTACTGTTTTAATGCCTTGGATTTGGGTTCTAATGATGACATTCTGGGCATCTGGCGCTAGAACCTTTAATGCGGCCAATCAGTCATGGGAATTAGCTTCAGGAGTTATTGGCTGGGATGGTTGGAATCTCACCTATTATCTGATTTTAGTATCACTTCTACAATATCCTGTTAATCGTTCCTTGGGTGAATCGGGAGTAAATCTAGCAGCACGGTTTGTTGGTCTTTCAGAACTTGGAGCTAGATTACGAGATAGTGGAATGTTGAAGTTGTGGAATCTTGGCTTCATTTTGTCTCTAATTGTGTGGGTTGCAGTTACAAAGGCAGGAGATTTGCCTGGCTACGGCCTATTATCTGGATTAGCAGTAGTACTTGCAATCAATGTTTTTGCCGAGTGTCGTGGAGAACACCAAGACAACCCTAGAACGTTGATGATATTATTTGGAATCACAGCAATTTGGCTACAGTGGCGTCACGGATTAGATGCTGCTTGGATGTTGATGATTGTAGCAGGGTTAGGTTCCTTAGTGATGTATGGGAAAAATCTCGAGGTTGAAGATATACTCAGTTTGTTAATGGGTTTCTTGACAGCACACACAATTATTTTCACACTCGAACAAGCTACAACATCACTTTTAGATGGAGAATTACTTCTTGAAACAAACCAAACAGGCTGGGTAATTCTTTGTTCCGTAGTTCTTACTCTTGCACTATATCTCCCACGCGCGGGTAAGATGGAAAAGTTGCTCAAACCTGCAGCATCCTCTGCAGTTCTACTAATTGTTACGATATGGGCAATGATGGGTGATGGAATGCAGTTTGCCCAACTTGCTATTGCTGGATTATTGTTTGTTGGTTCTGGGATTTGGCTTGCAGCTCAAGGTGAATTAAGGGCCGAATTGAAAGCAGTAGGGGCCCGGGAACAGAGAAGGGGCAGAATGGAACGAATCGAAGAAATTCATCGTTCTTTAGAAGAGGGCCCAGTATCAACAAGTGACTCCAACCTACGTCTTCAACAACCTTCTGATGAAACAACAACCCCTACAGCAAATCTCACATTATCTACAGATCAAGCAACACCTGCCATCACACCCACATTAACCCATTCTAGCAGGACATATCACTTTGATTCAGAGGAGTCAGCAACACACGCGGCTCAAGGGAGTGCCTCAATTGAAACACTTTCTCAAGCAGTTTCTGTTGGTAATGTAAAGGCAGTCGCTCCTGAATTGTATATGCAAGCAGAAAGAATGCGTAAGAAATCTAAACGTAGGGGAGAACTAACAAAAGAAGAACTGCTCTATGGCGATATTCATCACAAACCGGTAGTAGTCTTAGCATTCATTGCCGGAATTATATTGTTTGGAATATTTATTATTTGGAGTTCGGGAACAGCATCTGCTGGTATTCTGGTTGTCAGTGGCGCAATTAGTTTAGTGTTTATTGGAATATCTCGTTGGCGGGCCAGCACTAACAGCCTGACATTACCTGATATATTGGGTATTGAAACTCCCTTTGCTGCAACGATGATCGGATTAACTTTGATGCATTTTGTTGGCCGACTTGCACCGGGTGCTAGTTTAGGAAACCAACTTGATTTTGCTGTGCTTGCGATAATCTTGCTCCTTATAGTGGGTATTTCATTGACAGGTAGGAAGGATTTGGTTCATCGAATACCTGCTGCAATTGAATGGTATATTTCCATTCTTGTCATTTCTCGTTGTGCAAATACAGTGATGGCTGGAACTATGCCTATTCCTATTCTTACTGACCCCCTGACTCCAATTTCTGGTGGCGATACACTTTCATTTACAATCCCATTTATCATCGTAGAAATCATCCTACTTGGTTGTGTAATCGGATGGGATTGGATTGAAGGGGTTCGTAGAAAGAACAACCTTCCAGATTTCCACGGCGCTGCTGGTAGGGGTGGCTGGGTTTTTCTGATTGCTATTTTGTCTATTGGGCCCGTTGCATTGTTAGCAATAGCGTTTGGTTTGCGCCGAGGAATTCAATGGAATCAACCAGCAGCAGTAGGAATCAATATTCTTGCTATTGTTTTGGCGTCTCGTTCAATCGCTAGCATGTATCAAGAATTAATCCCATATATCCCTCATGTGATGATAATCCTCGGATTATTCTCTCTAGTTAGCCTAGCTGCTACAGTTCCAATGAGGAAGCCAGCATGGTCTGCAATTTGGTCTTGGGACGCCCATCTTCTACTTCCTCTAGGATTATTACTTCTACATGGAATTAGTCATTTCCTAGTCATTTCAATTCTTGCACTATCTCTAGTTATATGGGTTACGGGAATTCTCCAATTACGCCGTTCTCTAAGGATTTGGGGTGCTGCTGATTTAATCATTGCATTAGTTACTGCAGCGCTTGCTGCAAAAGGAGAACTCAATTCAACATCACTTCTTCTAATGGGAATAGCATTGGGTGTAGAATTGGGTATTATTGCGTGGCTAGGGCAGAAACATGAGGGACAAATGGCAGTAGATTGAGAATATCACTCAGTACATATCTTGATTTGAGATGGCATTAACCCAACATTATGTCCGGGCCGTGGATTAGTGATGAGCCCGAGGACCCACCTGTTCCTTTGGGCCTAAATGAGATGACCATTCCTCGTGCAGCAATTCTGGCATCGTTAGGCACGATTGCAATGCTTTTGTTATCGATAATTTGGGTCGGTTGGGGAGCGTATTCGTTCCTTGGTCAGATGGATGGGGCCTTTGTCACAGTGGATGAATCATCGATTAAAGAAGATGGAAGATGGGCTTGGGAAGCGATGCTTTTGTTCGATACATGCGATCCAAAAGACGACGCTTGGGTTTGGCCTGAAAATTTATCTGCTCAGGATGAACCTTTTTGGTTGCCGGGTGAATTGTCTTGTGAATGGCGACATCATGGTAGTCAGGATAGAGCAGTAGTTGCGGTTAATAATGCAGGAAATCAGACTTTAGAACTACAGGCCATTGTAGATTCAGAATCAGTTTCTATAACATATCCTTCAGGTGGGCTAATAGAGATTGAACCGGATACTGCGGAAATGTTGGTATTAGAATTGAATTCTGATGTTGAAGAAGAAATTTTCAATGTGATAGTTTCTCATCCAACAGTTGAAGATGCGGAGGTTAAGTTGGAGGTAAGGTTGCTTGCTGACAATGATTACGCACTTCATACTGATTATGGTAATAGAATGAATGTTCACTATAAAGTTTGGATTTCTGATACAGGGGAGCAACTAGACGAGGGGGACTTACCAGTTACTGCGGGTTCAGAACCTACTTGTGAAGTGGGTGCTCCAAGCGCTTGCTACATCAAAGGGTTTCATTGGGGAGTGATAGGCTTGGATTGTGGCCCATTGCGCTGCTGGTTAGAGGAAGGAACAATGCACACAGTCATTCTTCCACCAGAACTGGCATACAAAGACAGGCCAGATAGAGAGCCTGCAAATAATCAATGGTTGGTCTTTGAATTGAGCGTCAATGAATTGTTTGCTTGATAGAAAGGTGCATAACGGCGACAGACATCCTAGGATTGATACGGTATGGTGCGACATACAGTTCTCCCTCTTTCTTCAGATATTCTAGGATTCGCGGAGATAATTTCTTCTCGTAATATTACTGAGGATTCAGAAGAGAACCAATCATCTCCAATATTATTTCAAACAGAACGAATGGCCCGTCTTTCAACACCTTGGCCAGTCAGTTTGACTAGGGCAGAACAACTGGCAGATTGTAGGATTGGGAAAGGGCTGATTCTTGACCCTGCTTGTGGTTCAGGGTCACAGTTATTTGCTTATTGCCAAGAATTGAATAGGCCAGGATTGGGCATTGAGTTGGATGAGGATGCAGCAGTTCTTTCCGCTGCAAATGGTCAAGTTATTTCCCAACTTAATAGTGGAGATTGGTCGCCTGAAACATTTGTATTGGTAGGGGATGGAACCGATGCATCGGCAGCACTCAACGAATTGGGACTTTCAGGACAAGTTATTGCAGCATTACATGTAGATCCTGCTAGGCCTCAAAATGCTCAAAATCATGCTTTAGATGAAATGGAACCTCCAATTGGAGAATTATTGAAAAAATGGGAGAAACATCTTGTAATAGGTAACCAAGGTCCCGCAATAATAATCGATCTTTCACCTCGATTACTTCCTGAGCAACAATCAGAAGTAGAGTCTCTTTTGAATCAATTATGGCCAAGTTCTCCGATCACTTGGGAATGGGTATCAACAGGTCGTGGGAGAATAGATCGTCTGACTATTTGGTTTGGTTCAGCGGCAGTAGCAGGCACTCCAGCTAGGATGTTACGACTTCTTCCAGATGGTTCCGTAATCAGTTTCGCAGGTGCTAGATCAGAAGTGAAGAAAGACAATTTATCACTCCCCAAATCCGGGGATTGGCTTACAATCGTAGACTCCGCTCTTCTTTCATCAGGCCTACAAGGACAATGGGTTAGGGAGGCACTACCTGCGGAAGCTAGTCGTAGTTGGGTAAGAATTGATGGTCGTCGCCCAATGTTGCTTTCTAGTGAGCCACTTGATATGGATAAATCATTAGTCAAAGCATTTGTATCTTCAACAGGTGAA
>CAYNXD010000046.1:0-6821 GCA_964401115.1 uncultured Candidatus Poseidoniales archaeon
GGAGTTTGCAGTAACATTTGATACCATTTCAAATTTGGTGTCAGGGTTGTATTCGTGAACCCATCCTCTGAGGGGATCAGTATTCCATACAGGGAGATGTTCTACAGCGCTCTTTGTGCCAGAAGTAATGGGAAATCCCCAAGCCTCTAGAAATGGAACTAAATTGTAACCGGTTTTCAGTGAAATCCATTTTGAGTATTCATTGAATTCTGCAGAATCTCCAGATGGTTGGGTAGTCATATTGTAATAGTATTCTTGGTATGCTGCAGTAATCGGCTCCCATCCAAATTCCTCCTGAATTTGAAGATAGGTCTCAAGAGCAGTCCAAACGCTCCATTGGCTAATCTGGGCTCCAGAATTGAAGTAAGATTCAGTCCTGGTTATTCTTGATTGTGTGTTAAGAGCACTATGGCCTTGCCCAAGATTGACTCCGACAAGTTCAGTCATTAGTTTAACAGAGTATAGATTACAGGTAGTTTCTGTAGTGCCAGGCAATGTCGATGACATCCATTGATGGTTGTGGCCTAATTCATGAAACATACCCCAATCACCATTCTGCCGCATATATGTTCCATTAACTACTGCATTTACACTGGCAGTATGTGCCATAAATGGATATCCTGAATGCATCCAACCGGCTGAAATTTGAACATCAAACACAGATCTTTCTACCCTTGGCCAAGGTGTATATCCACTCAGATTATGTTCCATCTGTAATGCTTCATCCCAGAAATCCATTGTCTCATTTGGCCTGTCCAGATTACGAATTCCCCATGATGGTACTGTAAGAATGAAATTACCAGATTCCAGTTCTGCAATTGGGGCGGGCTGTTGGCGTTCTACTGAACTCCAATTTTGTAAATCAGTAACTCCATGGACGTAGTATGGCATGCGTACTGCCCCTTCAATTGTCACATCGAAGTCACCAATCATTGTTCCAGCAGCTACTGTAATGTAAATAGGGCCGCCAAAAGAGTTGCCTACTTGAGTTGTAGTATTCTCTATTGGCCATGTACGGGTAATTTTGGGGTGACGTGATAGTGTAGTTTTACCCCATAGGGAGTCACTGTGAGCACCTACTAGAACTGATACACCTTGACCTATGACTGATTGTGGTAGAGTTATGTTTACTACCTCTCCAGCAGGGGCGTACATCCCAGTACCCATACGCCCTGAAGAACGTGCATTCGCATAACCAAATTGGCTTGGTAGGCCACTAAAGTTACCACTAATTTCTATGGTAATGGTTGGTCTAGGGCTTGTTGAATTTACGCTACCTGGGAATGAAGAATGGGAGGGGTGCGCGTCTAGTTCATTGGCTGGTAATTTCATCATCAATTGCTCTTGGATATTGAGAATCAGATCATCGACTTCATCTACATTCATTGCATAAGTTGTTGATGAGTCTATGTGTATCCAACCAGTGTTATTGCTCATGTTTCTAAGAGAGTCCCAAACAACGGTGTAATCCAGTGGTAGCGTTGAAACGCAGAGGTTGATGGTTTTTGCAGCAATTGTAGCATCATTTTGGTTCATTATTTGGATGCCATTGACGTGGTCAATAATTAGTGGTAGTGAGCCATGTAATCTATGTAAATCACCCCATGCATTTTCGTTAACTGAAAATGTGGAAGACCCAGATGAAGCCGAAACAAATAGACCGGTAATCTTAGCAATTTTGTTTCCGGGGTAATTATGGGCTACATCAGAATTCGAGTAGGACCAATACCATGAATGGCCTCCCATAATTAGGCCGCCACCATCTGATAGCCAATTGGTAATTTGTAAATTTTCAGCATCAGAATAACTATTCCAGAATTCAGTGACAAAGCAATCAAGATTTACCAAATTGGCTGGTGTAGCGCTCTCAATGACTGCATATCCTTCAGAAAGCAGTTCATTCTTCCAACCGTTAAATGAGGATTCTAGCCCGACAGTCTTTCCGTTTCCATCGCAAACCCAGTCTAGTGCATTAAGGCTCAGATTTGCCATTGCATCATTACCACTTCTGGCAACCATTGTCTCATGACCATAACCAACGATTCTTCCTTTTCCAACATGCCCGGCTGAAGAGATTGGGCGGTCATCCCAATCAATTCCTAAACCGAAAGACCACTCACCAATAGGGAGGATTAGAGAGGGCCATGCACCACCATAATCCACACTTCCAATCGGTCTTTTTGATAGATCTTTATGATCTTGATTTAGGTCATGAATGGCAAATGTATGGTTAGTATAGAATGAACCCCCTGAATTGTTTGCCCATATGGTGTGGGTTGTCCAAGCGTGGCGTGAAATTCCTTGCCCATCTCTCCCAATGGGGGTTCCTGAAATGCTGCCATCGAAATTTGATAACGTCAATCCGTTAGGTAGTGGTGGGTGAACTTCCCATGTATCTACTTCAGGGCCAGAATTTATTGCATACAAATCAACCGTTTGATTTGATGCTAGTACGTGCTCTGTTCCATCTTCCCATGAGATGTTATTTGGTGTAATATTTACCACCCTTACTTCAATCCAAGAAGAATATGAACCACCCGAATTATTGGCCCAAATTGTATGATTTTTCCAAGGGCTCACGACATCTCCTATTCCTGAGATTCGCCCACTTGAGAAGTTGAATTCTAAACCGTGTGCTAGGTTCGGTTCAATTCCCCAAATTTCTGGTTCCCCGCCGCTTGTGTTTGGTGTCACATTTACCGACGAGATAGCCACAACTAAATCCAGTTTATTTGTACCGTAATCAATTGAAATTACTGGGTTATCTATTACTGTTATACTAATGATAGTAGCATCAAATCCTCCACTATTATTTGCATAAATAATGTGAGCCGCCTCTTCATAGAGAATCATAGGTGTTCCAGAAATTCTACCAGTAATATTGGAAAACGATAGCCCCTCAGGAAGTTCAGGATCAATTTCCCATTGTACAACATCTCCTCCTGAATGAGATGGCGATGTGTCAATCATTTCCTCACCGAGCGTCAAAATCAATTCGCTATCTAGATAATTTACTGAATTTGGCCTCTTGTCATGAATAGTTAAAGTGATTATTGTACTGTCAACTCCCCCTTGATTACTAGCTGAAATTTCATATGAGGTTGCAGGGATTAGAATTGTTGGTGAGCCAATAATTGCCCCATCATCTCTAAATTGAAGGCCTTGTGGAAGTGGTGGTTCAGATTCCCAATTAGTGGGCTCACCATCCTCGTAGGTTGGGAAAATCGTGAATGGCTCCCCCTTGGTCAAGATATAGGCAGAGTGTTGATATTGAAGATTTGATGGTGGTAAATCTATTACTTGTACAAAAATTGTGTAGTTCAAAGTTCCAGCAGCGTTGCTAAATTTGATAATACAACTAGTGTTGCCTATTTCATTTCCAATGACTGTAAGACTTTTCATTAATGGTTTAATTTGAAAAATAGCTGTGGATTCAGAACAAGATTGTAGTGTAGGGGTGGCGTCATCACCTTCTATTGTCCAATTAATTATAACATTATTTCCACGTGTAATTGTAATTGACTGTTGTTCAAATGTCGCATTATGTGGGGCGATGATTTTCTCACATCCAACAACTGTAGAGAGATTATCGTCAAGGACCTCACGCTCACCTTCTGAACATTCAATTGGTGGCTCAGGTTCAGGTTCTGGCTCAGGTTCAATTTCATCATTATCGTCTATTGAATCATTTCCATTAGTCATAGTAGTGCTGATGTAGTATACTGCTCCACCCATGCTGACTGCTAGAAATAATGCCGCAATAGCAATCGCCAGCGATGGATTACCTTCTGCCATTGGTAATGGCAGGGCCGATTAGGTCAATATGATGTCGCCTATTCGACATAACGTGGCGATGCGAGTTGCGGTGACAGGTGCGGCCGGCCTAATAGGTGGCATTGTGTTTGATAGACTTGTTTCTGATGGTCACGATGTCATTGGAATTGACAGGCCACATGATGATTGGGTGGCCTCAGGCAGAAATAATGATGATTCAAAGGCACCAGGGCGCGTAACACATCATTATGATCTGGTAGATGCTACTGATCATGAATGGCAGATGATGCTATCTGGTTGCGAGGTAGTTGTACATCTTGCTGCTGATGCCAATCCTTCAAACAGCGATGAAAGCATGATGCTAAACAACGTAGGAGTGACAACGATGTTGATGAAAAACGCACTTGATGCTGGGGTTCGAAGGGTGGTTCTTTCTTCTTCAGGCTTAACTCAGGTAGGTTTAGAGTCAGAATTGCATGATGGCGGTCCCTTAGAGGGGCAACTTATCGGTGTAAAGCATGGCGTTTCAACAACCAGTGCTTACGGCGATAGTAAGGTCTTCGTTGAGCAACTCGGTGAATATTATTCATTCAGGCATGGGATGGAATGTGTCGCAGTTCGAATTGGTACGGTTATTCTCAATGAATCGGAACATTGGGAAAGAGGAGGAAGGTTGCAAGCCACAGCTTTCCTGAAGTCTGACGTTTCCAATTTTTTCTCATTATCAGTTATTGCAGACTTTTCTAAATGGGATCCAAAAAGTTGCCCAGGTCATCCTGAAGTCAAAAACTACCTATTGACTGCTGCACAATCAAACTCGCCAAAGAGATTCATTGACCTTGAACCAGGTTTGACAGCGCTCGGCTGGTCTCCTATTGAATGGCCAAATAGCCCGGAGAATCTCAAATGAATAACGCCTCCAATCCTCATTTCATGAGAGATTCGCTGACCTTAGGTATTGATGTCGGCACCAGCGCAACAAAAGTTCTCTTATTACAATCAGATGGGGAATGGGAGATGGAATCATGGCCCTCTTCTGAGGGTGTGTGGAATAATCTGAGAAACTGGTTAGGAAAAAGAGGTGAAATGATAGATAGGGTGGGAATTACTGGCCATGGTCCATCAGCAATTGTGATTCGAGAAAACAAAGTATGTGGTAGAATTATTCAATGGCACGAACCTCTTCCTGAGGGTTGTGAAAGAAGTGTAGAAAATAATCACATTCTAACTCCTAATCGGGCATGGGTTCCATCTAGAATTGCACAATGGGAAGTTGAAAACGGCCCTGTTGGTGATGGGGTAGTTGTTCAACTAAAGGATATGTTGAATTGGGAATTGACAGGGGTAATCGCCCGTGATTCACGTTCAATGAGGGGCTTCTCTGGAGATGGATTTTTTCATCTTCCAGAAGATGTAATTGGAAAAGTTTCTGAGAATGGCTCAATAATTTCAGGAATTTCAATAGGGGCCGAAGTCATATGTGGTTGTGATGATCTAAGTGCTGGTGTTTTGGGCCTCTCAGCTGAAAAAGGAGATGTCTTCAATCTCGCAAATTCTAGCGAACATGTGGGTTTAGTTGGAGGGGGGGCTCAAGAGACTATGAGTTGGTTACCTCCTTTAGGCAGCCTACCATCTCTTTGCTACAAGTCAACTTCTACTGGTGGCCGTACCCTCTCAGAGTCGTTCGAAATACCCCCTAATCGTGAAGGTATTCAGAATTTCATAGCACAACTAAGTGAAGGTGATGATGCATGGTCTGCGATTCATGAATTAAACGAACCAATTGAGGAGATACGAGCCTCTTTCCCTTCGTCAAAAATTCTGATTGGGGGGGGATTAGCCCTAATTCCTCAGGTTGTCGAGTCTCGTAAGGCAGTTCTCAGAGCAGGTCAAGAGGTCAGTGTTCTTGGTGTTGCAAAATTAGCACAAAAGCATTCAGCGGTAATTTTTGGTGCTGGGAAAGTAGGACGCGGTTTTCTTGCTCATCTTCTGTTCCGGGCTGGATGGGATGTTTGTTTTGTTGACGTTTCCGATGAAATGGTCAATCTTCTCAATTCTTCGACCTATCCAATTGTTAATTTGGGAACAGGTGAAGTAGAGACAATTGGTCCTGTACATGCGTTTCATAGCACAGATATTGAATCAGTGTCTAAGGCCGTAAATTCAGCTAATTTAATCATGACTTCAATTGGCGGAGATAATCTTGCTTCGTGGGCTAACTCGATAAATGATTCAGTTGCGAACCGTATAGAAAAAGGTCCAGTAGACATAATTCTCTGTGAGAACCACCCTAGGCCAGCTGCAGTGGTTTCTGATATTTTTCACTTTGAAGGCGCAGGAATTGCACAAGCGCAGGTTTTGCGTTCGTGTATTGAACCAACTGAAAACCAGATTAAATTACACGGCCCATTAGTTGTCCAAGTTCAGGACCATTGGGTTCTACCTCTTGATGGAGATGCTCTGAAGAATCCAGATTTATTGTCTAGAGTTCCAGGATTTGAGCCTAAAAGGAATTTTTCAGTAGAACTAACACGAAAATTGTACACATACAACGCAATCAATGCAGCGGTCTGCTATCTAGGTGCAGAACGAGGATTTGTCTGGTTAGCCGATGCAGCGAATGATTCTGATATTGCAAAACTTGCAAAGAAAGTGGGTGAGGAATCATCTGCTGCATTGATTGCAGAATATGGATTTGAAATTACCGACCAACGGGCTTGGTGTGCTCGGGCATTGGAAAAATACCAAGATGAAACTATTAGAGATCCAATTGAGAGAAATGCACGTGACCCAATTAGAAAATTGGGTCTATATGACCGAATATTAGGCCCACTTCATTTGTGCATTTTACATGGTTTGCCACACTCTGCTCTAGCAGAGACTATGAGGTCCGCACTCTCTTATTGTGACCCATCAGACTCATCATCAGTAAATCTTGCAGAAATGGTCGAAAAATTCGGCAATTTTGGTGCAATAAAAATGATTGCAGAAGGTTTAGATGATTCGGTAGAAGAATTGCTTCACTCTTGATTTTCTCTGTTTACCTC
>CAYNXD010000047.1:0-34689 GCA_964401115.1 uncultured Candidatus Poseidoniales archaeon
ATTTAGTCATAGCAGAATCATTGCCAGGAAATCAAACGGATGGATTTCTTGGAGAATATGCAATAGTTGCTGTACTTAGTGCAATGTTGCAATTCGTTATATTTGGATTAGCCGGTATAGCACCACTAGTTCTAGGGCTTAAGCGCGGCATGGCTGGAAAATACTAGTTAGAATGATTGCCTACGGGCGGAGTAAAGAAGCAGCCAGAACAGCTGACCCAGAGAACCCCACCCATAGGACTTGAAAGTCTCCGGGCAAGATTTGGTGGCATGGGGGATTGATAAATCTAATGAATTAAAGAAATAAAAATGAAATTAAAGTGAAAGTGAAAATGTGAAAAAATAGAGCAAAATGAGAGATAAATAACATCTTCACTTTCAATAAATTTACAACCCCCCATAATTAGTTGATATACCCCGGGCAACTAAGCAAGGTACAACCAAAAGGAGTTGAAGAACGATGGCAGGAAAGAAAGATGGAGAAAATGAGGAAGAGTTGAAGGTGGGCGATGAATTGCTTGATAACGAGGAGGAGGCAGTCGTGGTAGAAGTCCCAGAGGAAGAACCCACTGTAGATGACCTACCGGGAGTAGGCCCAGCAACCGCAGAAAAGTTGAGGGAAGCTGGTTACGATGATTTACTAGCGATAGCAGTAATGTCTCCTAGCGCTTTAGCAGATTCAGCAGAACTTGGTGAAGCAGTATCATCAAAAATTATCAATGCCGCCAAGAAGATGGCAAACATTGGTGGATTCGTAAGTGGTGGGTCACTTCTAGAAAGACGTAGCCAAGTAAAGAAATTGACAACAGGGAGCGTTGCTCTGGATGAATTATTTGGTGGTGGTTTTGAAACACAGGCAATCTGCGAAGTTTATGGTGAATTTGGATCAGGAAAAACACAAATTGGACACCAATTAGCAGTGAATACATTACTTCCCGTAGAAGAAGGGGGTCTTGGTGGCGAGGTATTTTACATAGATACTGAAGATACATTCCGCCCAGAGAGGATTTCACAAATGGCACGCGGAATCGGAATGGAACCCGATGCAGCACTTGAAAGGATTCACGTAGCACGTGCATACAATTCTGCACACCAAATGCTTCTAGTGGATGAAATTAAGAGAATGTCGAAAAACATCGAGGTTAAGATGGTAATTGTTGATTCATTAACCAGTCATTTCAGAGCCGAATATCTAGGGCGTGGAAAACTAGCAGAGAGGCAACAGAAGTTGAACAAGCATCTCAAGGAGCTAAAGCAACTGGCAGATGTCAATAACGCACTAGTTCTAGTTACAAACCAGGTACATTCCAAGCCTGACGCAATGTGGGGAGATCCAACAAAGCCAATAGGTGGCCACATTGTTGGGCACGCAAGCACTTTCCGCCTATACTTGCGCAAATCAAAGGCAGGTCGAAGAATTGGTCGTTTGGTAGATTCACCAAATCTTCCTGAGGGTGAAGCAATATTCAATGTGACAGCTGAAGGTATCCGTGACTAATTGATATTCAATTATATACTGTGATATTAACCGATATGTCATGTCACATTGCCATGTTTGCGATCAGACCGAAGAAGATGCAGGCGTAAACGCTCGGTTTTTGTATTGCTTGTGCAATATGCCTTGCTGCCCTGCTCATGGATTCCGATGTAAGCACGACTTCGAATGGGTTTGCTTAGATTGCCAAGATAGTTGCACAGGAACAAACCAAAGGTGCCAGGATTAGTGTGCATGGCCAATGCCTAGTGAATTTGCAATAATCAGTAGAACTACAAGTATTCCAACACCAATTAGTACGTTGAACATAGCTTTCCTTCCGCTTTCCGGATTGTGTATATCTGGGAGAGTATCGACGGTTGCCACGTATAGGAACGTTCCAGCAGAAAATAGCATTGCAAGCCCGATCATTTGTGTTTCAAGCTCAGCAAGCGCAACTCCTGCGATGATAATCATCACTGGTGTGGCTAATGAAAATATGACAATATCCCGGATGGAATCATTTCTCTCTTCTCTCTCATGCGTAGAAAAGACACCCAAACTGAACGCTGCAGGGCCCTTGTGAATCAATACTGCAAGCAACACGGTAATGGTCAAAGCAAAATCGCCTGTCGCCGCAGCAGCTCCAATCGCAACTCCATCTGTCGCCGCATGTAATGTTAGTCCAAACACTAGTAACCCCCCCGCAGCAGCGTGATGCACGTGCCCGTGCCCGTGACTCTGTTCATGTTCATGATGCTCTTCATGGACCGCGTGACCTATTCCTGAACCCTCTAGAATAAACATGAGAAGGAAACCGGCAATAATTGCGCCACCCATTAGAATTCCACTAGCATGGTCATCATGGTCACTATGGGATTCTTCGTGTCCGTGGGCTGAAATCAATTCTTCAATTTCCTCAATTCCTGTTGTGGCATTGATATCGCCATCTTCAACCTCTTCAATTACGGCTCCGATAGAATCTGACAAACTGCCATCTGAATCGTGTCCATGTTCATCGTGGCCATCCTCTTCATCAGAGTGTTCATCATGATCATCTTCTTCCTCATCAGAGTGTTCATCATGGTCATCGTGGCCATCATGGGCCCCAATTAATTCTTCAATTTCTTCAATACCTTCAGATGCATTGATGTCTCCGTGATTAACTTCGAGGATGACCAATGCTACAGATCCTGCCAATGCATCATCTGCACCATGCTCATCCGCCATGGCCAATTCGTATCCTTCCGGAATTACAACCAACATCGCTGAGGCAATAATAATGCCTGCAGCAATCCCAGTTAGTTGTTTCAACCTATCTTTATTATCTTTAATACCTGAAAATATCGGTGCTAAACCGCATACGAGTCCGATGATTAGTGTTGCTAATGCAAATCCAATTAGTGCTGTGTCCATGATTCTCCCGACAATTAATAATTATTTAAGAAATGCTATTAATTTATATTAATTATTTGACAAATATTATTAATTCATTGTATTTGCAATTCTCATGAGCAGAATAATCTCATTTAGTTCAGACAAAGAATTTGCCAAACAACTAGAATCGTTGGTTAAGAAAAGTGGATACATAAATCGTAGTATGTTTCTTAGAGATGCTAGCATTCATTTTTGTGACGCTATGACAAGAGGAGATATTTTTTCTATGTCTGATGAAATTGAAATTGAGGGGACCATGGTAATTTATTACCAGCATAATGTTGAAGATAAACTTCTTGAATTAAGGCATTCGCATTCAATAGAGATATCATCATACAGCCATAATTGCTTGGTTTCTAGCCACACGTGCGTGGATACAATGCAAATTAAAGGAACAGCCAAATTGATTCGTGATTCGATTCAGAAATTACAAAACACTAATGATATTGATAAAATTGAGTTTATTGCAGCTCCACAAAGAGAAGAAGGCTGCTGCTAATTTTGTTTTCCAACTTAGAAGCATAATTCACGATTTAATCTATATCAACAGTAGCTGTATATGTCATAAGTAATGTTTCAATGTCCGATTTTTCATTTGGATTATATTCAATTTCAAGCCTATCTAGTGTATTTGTTGTTGGGATTGGGCGCCGTGGTAGAAGTTCTGCCTGTAACAAACTCATCAATTCAAACGCATGATCATCATGGTCGCCACCATTATGTGGTAGTTCAATTTGTTCTGAATCGCTTTCCCATTCTGGAATTCGAACCAACCATGCTTTATCTTCGCCAGATTGTATTCCTGCTCTTTTGAAGGCCACACTCATCTGATGTGTTCCAGCAATTAATCTAAGGAATTCACCATCAAGAGAATTGCTTACCATATTTTCTGAAAGTACTCTTTCTCTTAGTGCTAACCATGTTGCCCATAAATGACGTTCCGATGCAGCTGTTGGAAATCCTAGTAGTAACCAACGGTTATCATTCCGATTATCTAGAAGTGTTGTAGCGGTCAATCTTGGGTTAGAAATCGGCTCATTGAATTGAATGCACCAGGCTGGAAACCAAGGTGGTGTGGCACCTTTCATAGATTGTCGCCGCCCCTTCTATAACATATCATCTGCGGCGTTGGGGGCCCCTTACCTTTCTCGCTTTATCCATTATTCCATCTACCAACTGCCTGCTCCAACCCCACTCTTCAGATAATCTACGTTGGTCATTTTCAGTCATTTCCATTACATCATCAACAGTTCTAATTCCATATTTTGCCATATGTCGAGCTCGTACTCTTCCAACACCTCTAATCAATACTAGTTCTAACAAATCGGGTCTGCAACCATTTACGATTCGCAATCGTAATTCATCCAATATATCGATTAGTTGTTTTCTAGGAAGTTCTAGTAATGCTTCGTCACCATCGTCATGTCGTGTAATCTCTTTGCTTGCATATAACAACCAATCAGCGAGATCAATTCGAAGCCTCAAGTCACCAGGCGCAACACCCAATTTTTTTTCTATTTCTCTATGACTTTCCTCTTCAATCCATTTTTCCATAGTTAATGCTGATTTCGTATGAACAAGTGGGTCCAAATCAAGATGAGAATCCCTAAGTAAATCTCGCGTTACCAATTCATGGCTTTCATTGGCTAATCTTTTGGTAATGAGAAGGTTCTCTTCGGCCTTTCTATCCCACAAAACCATGAAATCTGGTACGGTTGATATTAGGTGTAGTAGGCTATATGGGGAAAGAGTAGTTTCATCATCAAGTCCAGCAATGATTTCTACGGCCTTTCTCAAACCCATTCGTAAAATATGGCCAGATAAAGGGTCGAGGTAAAGTCTGCTCACTCGCTCACCAAAGGGAGTTGCACTGTATGTCATCGCATCTTGTTCAGGGAGATTTGGTTCCAATCTATTATCTCTGTAGATATCACCAGCAGATTGGAAACCAATTATCGCTGGCCCTCTTCTTTTTGGTTTATCTTGTGCAGGAGTCGGGTTAGTCAAACGAACACCAGTGCTGGAGGTGGCTGCCATTGCCCAAGGAGGGAGGTCATCATCCCAGTTTTCATTGTCATTACTATCAACATTATTTTCGATAATTTCTTGCCGTAGAGATTCATCAATATCTGCAGCAAGTGCTTCATCAATCCCCCCTCTTTCTACCATACCATGATCACATAGCCAGTCAACAATTCCGTCAATTTTGTCGGCCATTTTTTCACGAGATACATCCATTGCTAGGAATGTGTTTGAGAAGAATTTCCCCAACGACCAACGGTTAGATTGTCCTCCTGTAGCAATTGCTGCTAAAACATGCATTCTCATTGGGGATTCCATATGTAATTTTGAGATAATGTCCTCTGGATCAGATTCAAAATATCGATGTGACATTTGGTCAGCATCTAGAAGGCTCCTACATCTAATCCATGCTTCCCCATAACTATCGTATTGGGGCCTACCTGCACGTCCCATCATTTGTTGAACTTCCATAGTTGAAAGGAGGTTACTACCTCCTCCATCCCAACGCCTCAAATCACGAATTAGGACACGCCTTGCTGGTAAATTAACACCAGCAGCTAGAGTAGGTGTGGCACTAATACATACAAGATCACCAAGTTTGAACGCATCTTCAATTGTTTTTCGTTGTTTTGATGTTAGGCCAGCATGGTGGAAAGCCACCCCTCCTTTGATTGATTCTGCAAGCAAATCTCCTGTTTGGGAACTATCACTTCCACTAGCGATCTTTTCGGATAATTTTTCCCACTTTTTCAAACTTTTTTCGTCACCATCTTTTTTCGCCCTTTTCTTCATTCTATTTCCAAGATCCCTTGCAACAGACTGGGCAGATTTTCTAGTTCCAACAAAGCATAGGAGTTGTCCATTTTCTTCAATAGTATCTGATAAGGTAGCCCAAACTTGATTTGATTTTGGGCCGTCAAGTAATTTTGGTGGAGGTAAGGGCATTTCTATTTCACCAGCTGAAATTTCTTTTCTGATTTCAACTTGTAAATCGGCTAGGGTCGCATATCTTAATGGGACGGGCCTCCAATCTGAAATCACGAGTTTTGCTTTTAGCCAATTGGCCATATCTTCAGCATTTCCAACGGTGGCTGAAAGTGCAACAATTTGTGCTTGAGGAATTTCAAGCATGATTCGTGCAAGATTTACTTCTAGAGTAGGCCCCCTCCCAGCGTCGTTTACTAGATGGACTTCGTCGGCTATTACAATGCTAACTTTTTCAAGAAAGCTAGGATTATTTCTTAAAATTGAATCAAATTTTTCTGAAGTACACACTACGATATCCGAATCACTAATTCTTTGATTTTCATTGCTTCTATCGCCTATACCAATTCCTACTTTCAATCCGAAAAGCCCCGCAATATCTTCCATCTCTCCAACTTTTTCGCGTGCTAAAGCCTTCAATGGAACAATATAGACGGCTCTACTACCGGGCTCAGTTTCAATCAATTTCTTAACGATTGCAAGTTGAGCAACCAAGGTTTTACCACTAGCAGTAGGTGCAGTCAGTAGAAGATTTTCCCCGGATAACACAATAGGCAGTGACTCAACTTGAGGTGGGTGAAATGCAGTAATCCCCCATTCTTCAGATAGGAACTCTACCATTTCTTTAGGCAGTTCAAATTGAGAAGGCGAACTACCGGTTCCCTTTGCCATGTTTCTTAATCTGTCAATCACGGCTAAAGAGGATAGCGGTCCAAATGGGTATTTTTCCCCCAAGGAGGTTAATTCTGTGTAATTGAAGTGGATACTTTGAAGGGCTGTTGGGTATCGTGTCAATTCGATGGCAGAGGTTGAGGCGACACCCGACGACCACTCTGACGAAAAAGACGTCAACGATTGGTTGGAATTATTCTGGGGTTCCTTGTTAGTTGTGATTGGTCTCAACCAGTTGATGCATCCTGGAGTTCTTTTTTCCCCAGTTACAATGCAATGGTTGGCTTCCGGGGTAATAGCGCTCGGTCTTGCTTGGATGGGCCATGGGCTCAAAGATATGGCTGTAAAGGAGATGCGAGCCCCTATGGGTGTTGCAAATACAGGGTCCAAGAGAGTGATTGATTACGGGCTAATTAGGGACGTCCTTCTTCACCCCAATCAGTATGGTAAGTTTCTCCTAGAAGCGTACCATCGTGCTTACGAAGATGGTGTTCTAACTGATGAAGAGCACGAAGAGTTAACTCAACTGTCAGTTGCTTTGGAGATACCCCCTCGTCAGGCTGCTAGGATTGCAACGAGAGCAGCAATCAATGCTGCTGTTGATGATGGCAAGGTTACTGAGGCGGAGTTGGCTCTAATTGAGGGTGCGATGGAATCAGCAGGTCTCAAAGAAGAGGATAGAGAACACATTCGTGCGGCTCTAGATGATGGAATCATTGATGATGAAGAGAAAGTGATGTTGGACAAGATTCTTGGCAAGGTTCAAGACTGATTATTGAATCATAATTTACTAACTTCTTCTTTCTTTTTTAGACTAGAGTATTCAATGCCCGCTCCGATTAGGATTAATCCAATTCCTCCTGCCAACCACATGTATTCGTTAGATAGGAATCCATCAGCGATTGAGATCCCTTCGACATTAGGAATACTGTTTTCGTTGAAGATGTCACTTGAGCGCCAACTAATTTCCATTCCATCGATTCCGCAATCACAGTAAGAGATTGTTAATAATTGAGGGTAAAGATCGGTCTGTAACTTATTCCAGTCTTTTGCAGATATAGACTCTGGTCTGCTAGACCATATTGGTTCTGTAGCAGAACCTGCAGGTTCAGCACTTGTCATTTTCCATTTGACATGGAGAAGTTCCCCCTCAGGCTTATTATCCACTACTAATAGAGATTCCAACATCAATAAATCAAGAGTTAGAGCTCTACCACTTTGAAGAATAAATCTAACTTCTTCATCTTCACCCATTGGGTGGTCTGCAATCCAACCAAATACGTAACTATCTATTCTTATGTTAGCCATTTCCTCTGTATGGACTTGCCAACGCCCATCTCCAGTTGGATGAGCTTCTGTAACATGTAGGCGAATAGATAGTGTATCTCCTGGTTTAACTCCGAAGAAGTTGCTTGCTGCACCAGCCGCAGCCTCTGAATTGACGCCGTCTTCAATTGTTTGCATTCTAAGAGACATAGCCTCATCTAGCGTCATTTCATCAGTTATTGGCGCCTCATCAGTTAGCCCCCAAACAGGAGATGCAATTCCACCTACAATCAGAATTAGCAAAGCAACGGGTAGAAGATATTTCTTCAACCAAATATTATTGATTGGTAGAGCAAATCCTGAGAAGGCAACTGCTGTGGCTAACAAACCCACCATTAGTGTCAAGGTGTTAGATCCAATTGTCGGAGAAGTTTCTTCCACATTTCCAACATAGGCTTCACCTGCTAGCCAGTTAGCATCTCCTGAGAATTCACTTGGGGATGCACTACCTAGGCCTTCAAGAGCTAATTTTGCAAACCAAGAGTATGACTGGAAATGGTTATTTTTTCCCGTCCAGCAAGCTAGATATTTCCCTTCTAATGGATCTTCATAGTGGATTTCTGTAATTTGCTCTCCCGCTTCAAAAGTGGTTTTTACAGCAGGGTTTTTCGGTGTTTTCCCTCCTTCTCTGATAAGTTCTGGCGGGGTGTGTGGTTGTTCTATTTCTATAGGGACTGAGGTCCAGAAAACTATTATTGTCATAGATCTGAGGTGATCTGGAAGTTGGAATTCGAAGCAATCTTGATCAGCATCTAATAATGCCCCCCTAGTTAGAGTTTCAACATCTGCAATTTGTACAGGATTACCTGCACTACTAGGCTCATCTACATTCTCCGCAGCTATATTTGCACTCCATTCTATTGGGACAATTATTCTTGAATTTCCTCTCAAATACAGCTCCCATGTGATTGGTTGATCAATTTCAAATGATATTGAGAGTCCAACACCATCTCCTGGTCGAACCAGTCTTCCTTGTGAAAGATCTAGTTCGGCATCTTCTAGGTGATAATCACCTAATTTTGGAGAAGTAGGGCTCCCTCCTTCTATAGTCCAAGTATTACTACTCCGTCCAGCCCAAAATTCAACAATTATGTCTGGCGAATTAATTCCAGCGCTATCCTCTTGGATGCGTAAATCAACTACAAGTTCATCAATCATATTGGGTAAAAGTGCTAGATGACTTTGACTAGGATTCATAATGAACTCAATCTTGATAATTTTTGGTGAAAGCGGACTGGCTGAGCTTTCCTGACGAGTCATTACTTCCATTCCACTCTCAGAATTGTCTAGCAGACAACTTGATTCTGAGAGGCAAGAAAGGTTCAGAGTTGTATTAGTCTGAGATAGTTCGGCTTCAGAATTTAGATTGATTGGTGACATTAACAAGCATAGAAAAATGCATGTCAAGGTTGCAATTTTCATTGGAGAAGCCCGAGCAGGTCCTGCAAGTGAATTTTCAACCATCGGTGCCTAGGGAATCGCTTCGTAGTAATGAATATCTCTCTAATATTGTGTAATAAGAAATTAATCAACTGTAAGAACATGATCAACTAGTTTCACACGGCAGGTGCGGCATATATAGCGCCCAGCAGCTCGTAGAGACCGATTGGTCTGCCAATGACAATTAGGGCATTTCCAAGCAAATTTGGCATTTCTCTGCCTAAGGTATTTTGAAAATTCAATTCCCATTTCTTTAGCACCGGTATCCGGCCAGTGGGATTCAAGCTCTCGAAAAACCCGATTATGTCCAGAAAATCCTATTGCATGTAAAAATTCGTGGAACATAAGAAATTCAGCATACCTTATCCATTCATTTTTTAGAGATTCAGGATGTAATGCAACTTCTCTAACATCTAAAGGAGATAAATCAGTTCTTCTCTTATCTATTCCCTTATTGTATCTACAAACTCCATGTAATCTAGTTGCGTTTTTTCTTAATGTAGCTAGGGGAACTTCAGTTAGTGGTTGTAAGTTTATTTCAGCAAGTGAGTCTATTTGAGACATTATGCCGATAACTCGGAAGCGCAGGGACTCAAGAGACGAATTCAAAATATCACCATCAACCCCATCTGTGGTATGCTGGATGACCTTCATTGACAGCCACAAACAAACCCTTTCCTTTAGCACATAGTTTTCCTTCAGCATGCAACTCCATTTCTACGTCAGCCCGATCCTCTTGCAAATCTGTTACTCTAGCAATGACGTGTAGTGGGACATCAGCAGGAGTAGGGCGGCGTAATTGAATGGAATAGGATGCTGTTACTGTACAAGGTGGTTCAGAATCTCCATTTGCGTCCATAATAGACATTGCAGCAGCCCAATTTCCGTGACAATCCAATAGAGTTCCAATTATCCCTCCATTAATCATTCCAGGAAAGGCTTGGTGTTCCTTTGAAGGAGTAAACCAAAGTTCCAATCCCCCCTCAATCCTTGTTGAATTAATTTGCAATCCTTTTTCATTTGCGGGGCCACAACCAAAACAGATTGAGGACGCAGCATATTCCCTCTGCACACCAATTTCATTGCTCGCCATGTGTCTACGGGTGCCCAACACGTCCATCTGCATTACGCAAAGAATGTGTCTAGAAAACACAGATTTCGTTGAAAACAAAATCGACGACTTTTTCGTTAGTAACCAGTACCGTGAGTACAGCGGAGTTACTTACTCGGACGGGTTTTGATTATGCCGGACGAAGATGAACCCAAAGTTACCAAGCCAAAAGAGGCGTCTACAAAAGATTCAAAGACATCAATAAAGACTTCTACAAGTAAAAAATCTACATCTAAGGCGAAATCCAAATCAAAGAGTAAAACTAAGAAAAAATCTACATCTAAGGCTAAATCAAAATCAAAGTCTAAATCCAAAAAAAGTGGTAAAAAGACATTAAAAGTTAGCAATCAGATTCCTAAGGAAAGACGCGAAAAAATTGAGAAATCCCTGTCTAAAGCAAAGCGCAGAAAGCGAAGTGAGTGGGATAGAGCTGGAGGTGCTAAGCAGCATCGTATTGCTAACAAGAGAATCAAGCCAGGCACAATACGTAGAATATCGATGCCGCTACTAGATGTCACCCTTGGAGAAAGTTGGGATACTCCTATCACTGTGCTTCACGGTGCTCGTCCAGGTCCAGTAATTACCGTAACAGGCGCAATTCATGGTGATGAATTAATTGGGCCACTTGCATGTAGTATGTTGTGTCAAGAATCTATGACTGGTTCTAGCAGGCCACTTGACCCTAGTGCGATGGCAGGTACGCTAAGAATAGTTCCAGTTCTAAATCCACCAGGTTATCGTCGGCTTAGCAGATATTTCCCAGATGGTCGAGATTTAAACAGACAATTTCCTGGATCAAGTGACGGAAATACTACCAGTAGAGTTGCTGATAAGATTTGGGAGAATCTCATCATTGACACAGATTATCTAATAGATCTTCACTGTGCCGCTAAAGGGAGAACAAATCTACCCCAAGTACGTGCAAATTTGGCCCACTCTGAGAGCAATAAACTAGCACGAGCATTTGGAGTTGAGGTAATTTTGGATTCTAAAGGCCCACGGGGTACGCTTCGTAGAAATGCCACTCAAGAAGGCATTGGCTCATTGACATATGAAGGAGGAGGGGCCACCTTAACTGATCACGGGGCAGTGAAGGTTGCAGTCCATGGTGTTCTCAACATCCTTCGTTCATTCAAGATGATCCCCGGCTATCCTAGTCGCCCACGATTCCGCTTACTTGCATCAGGTTCTGCATGGGTCCGTGCCGAAGAAGGGGGTCTTGTAGATATGTTTGTACAATCCGGATCATATATCGAGAAAGGAGAGACAATCGGTCGCATAGTAGACCCTCAAAAGCCAGGAATGAGTGCAGATATTTTATCCCCAGAAAGTGGTTTGATCATTTGTTGTGCGACCAACCCATTTGTTACTGCTGGAACTCCAGTTGGTCATTTACTGCCAATTACTAGGGGTGTTAGACTAGTCAAGAGCCAACTTGATGATCA
The DNA here is from genome assembly GCA_964401115.1 of uncultured Candidatus Poseidoniales archaeon. Lineage (GTDB taxonomy): Archaea > Thermoplasmatota > Poseidoniia > Poseidoniales > Thalassarchaeaceae > MGIIb-Q1. The sequence continues at coordinate 11,911 of CAYNXD010000047.1, forward strand.
CAATCGGCTAATAGTTACTGGAAGTATTGAGGATCCACCTTGGAGAGAAGAATATGAGGTTGATGAGATTTCAATTGAAGGTGAATGGAAAGGTGGAGATGTAGATTCTGAATGGCAACGAGATTGGGACGATCAATTTGGCGAAAATTTAGCTGCAGCACATATTGAACAAAGTTCAGAAGAAGAGGAACAGTGATTTCGCAGTAATTTTGGTCTAGAAGCCGTGAGACTTGAATACTGGTAGTTTTAGGGAAACATGGGGGAGTACAATGAGCGAACTTGGATGGAAGCCCGATGAAGTCGATGTCAAGCAATCTGCAATCGAATCTAAGGCGGCCGGAATTATTGAAGATGAATCACTTGCAAATCTAAAAACTAAGGCTGAATCATCGGAAATGACCGAGGATATGGCTAAAGCAATTCGTTCAGTAAAAGGGGATGTTCGCCTTGATACAACTCCTGCAGAACAAGCTCATGCCAATCAATTAACTGATATTGTTACTTGGGTATTCGTAGGGATAGGTGTGTTGATAGTTCTAATTGGTGCAGCATTCACAATAGCATCTGGAAGCTTTTTTCGTTGAAATAAGTCCCTTAACGGGAATACGATTCTGGCATAATTAATCCCATTGAGTTTGCTGGAGGTTTTCTTCTTCCAGAAATAAATAAAATTACAATAGATAAAACTAGTAGTACTGCTAATCCCATTACAACTTCGTCTGGAATGTTAGCCCCTCCAACACCTTGTTCTTCAGAATTATTTTCATCTTCAGAGTTATCATCCGAAGACTCCTTTTCATCATTTTCCTTTTCTTCAACATCTGGTGGATTCCAAGTGAAGAAATTAATTGGCCAATTGTGTTCGAACTGATTTCCTCCATCATCAATTGTAAAAATTATCATCCAAGGCCCTATTGTTTGGTTATGCCTGTGACACAACATCTGCTCATAGGAATTGTATGAAAGAGGTTCGCTACAGTTCAGTGCCTCAAGCTCAAAAATAAGTGCCTCAAATCCAATTTCCATTCCTTGTGATGTTTGAAGAGTTGTGGAATGCCCATCTGGCCAAATCATCTCTAAAGACAAATCCGATTGATTGTTCAATTCATTCCAACCAAAACTCACATTAATCAACCAAATTTTCAAAATTAACGAATCTTTTGTGGAATTTAGATACGAACTATTCCCGTCCATTTCAATTGGATTAATAGACCATTGAACATGTTCAGAGATTTCAATATCATTATCGATTTTATTATCGCAGTCATCGTCAATCCAATTCCATATTTCATTTGCATTTGGCGAACGCGCAGAGTCGTTGTCGTCACAATCATCGAACCAACGAAAACCGTCGCCATCTTCATCTAAGTCCGGAGATAAAGGGTCTGTATGGGTTACCAGCAACTCATCTCCATCAGAAATCCCGTCTCGATCTGTATCATTGTGGAATGGGTCTGTACCAACTAGATTGAATTCATCTAGGTCGAATAGCCCATCCCCATCACTATCTTGGCCATAGAAATCCTCGTCAATCAAATCATCACAATCATTGTCCAACCCATCTAGTGACTCAATCATTCCAGGGTTTAGAGTTGGGTCTTCATCGTCACAGTCTGAGAACCAGTACCAACCATCTTGATCCGTATCATTGTCAAATGTTAATGGGTCACTTCCCCAATCAATAATTTCATCTCCATCATTTAACCCGTCTCCATCAGTATCTGAATTATTCACTTCTGTGCCATGGACATGATATTCTGCCCAATCAACTAATCTATCAGAATCTTCATCAGTCTCATTAAACCCCTCATCTATGACATCGTTGCAGTTTTCATCAACACCGTTTAGGGATTCGTTCATACCTGGATTAACTAGAGGGTTGGTATCATTACAATCATTGAACCAATACCAAGAATCCAAATCAGTATCATTGTCGTATGTTAGTGGGTCAGTGTTAGTAATTTGCACCTCGTAACCATCTAGAAGCCCATCTCCATCAGTGTCGTTATTCAGTGGATCAGTACCATTTACTAGAACTTCCTCGCCATCTAGAAGCCCATCTCCATCACTATCTGGGTTAAGGGGGTCAGTTGAGTAATTTAGCACCTCTAATCCATCTAGTAGAAAATCACCGTCAGTATCATTGTCTAGGTGGTCAGTCCCATGGTTATTTATTTCATCATCGTCAAGAAGGCCGTCTAGGTCAGAATCTCGATTGATCTCTATTCCGTGTAAAATTAGCTCCCAGTCGTCGATTGTTCCAGACGTGCCGCTATCTTTGTCTTCAACGGAAAGAGTCCAATTTCCTACACTCCCTTCATCCCAAAAGTGAACTGTTGAAAACATCCAGTTGTTGTAATTGTTACCGTTGTCATTGTGTTCAGTTGCTAATACCGACTCAGTTCCCGATGGTGAGGTGAGTTTAATTTCGAGGTCTCCACGAGAATTGTGATCTATATCTACTATTACATCTACAGATTCCAATTGTAAATCCTGACTAATTTGTATTGTGTCAGTAATGGCAACATTTGTTCCATCAGGAATTGCATCGTTGAGATTTTGAATCCCACTTGAAATGTTTACTTCAGCTTCAACATTAGTCCAATTCAAAGCCAAATCTACAGCAGCGCCCGCATCAATCACACCGAATCCATATTTGTGGCTGACATCGTGTCCTGCACCGTTAGTTCCCCATGACCAATCCCCTGCATCGTTCACTCTAGCTGAATTAACAAGTACATGTTGAACATCTCGCCAAGTTAGATTTTGATTCGCTTCTAGAATTAGAGCGATCACTCCAGAAACCAATGGTGTTGCAGATGACGTCCCCCCAAAATCATCGGTATAGTCATTGTTAGAGTATCCTGCTGAGCCTTCTATGTCTGTTGTCGTTATACCTTCGCCATCACCATCTGATGGCGCAGCGACAAGGATGTTATCGCCGGGTTCGGAATACCATGCATTATCACCATAGTGAGTAGTTGCCGCTACTGCGATTGTAAATCTACTATTTGCGTACCCATCATAATTTGAATTATCATCACTGTCTAGCCCGTTTCCAGCAGCCCAAGTAATTATGTTTCCAAGGCCATTTCTACCTTGGAAAGCATCTTCCTCAAATGCAGCCAACATTAGTGGCCCTGGTGCTTCCAAAGTACGCCCATTATCACTTGGACCCCAAGAATTTGAATAGATATCAATAGATTGTCTAAGGTGACTAAGGGCATTTGCCTCTCTAGTGTCTGAAAGACTACAGGAGATTAATTGTAACCCCGCTAGACCTGCCTGTGGTGCAGCACCTGAAACTCCTAGGCTATTGTTACCAACAGCAGCAGCAACACCTGCAGCAGCAGTTCCATGTGCGTCCCAGTTTGATGGAGAAGGATTACCGTCATTATCGCAGTAGTCGTAATCTAGAGTTTCCTCATAATAATCATCCAAGTCGGGGTGATCCCAGTCTAAACCGTCATCTACGATTCCAATCACAACACCAGCGCCTGTATAGTTGTCCCACACCGCTGTTACATTCACATCTTCGCCTGCAGTACCTCCTGTTTGACCTGTGTTTTGTAGGTGCCATTGGTCTGAGAATTTGGTGTCATCCGGTATCATTTTAGTATGCGCATCTCGCTCGATTATAGGGTAAGCAACTTCAACAATTCCATTAGATTGCAGTTGTGCAAAAATTTGTGGTGCGAGCTTAGGATTAACATCAACAATCCATGTGTTTGATAGATCCTTAGCACTCTCTCCTAGGGGGCTCTGACTAACAGCAACCCATTGATTTGCAGAAGTAAGTTCTGAATCAGAATATTGAGATAAATCACTAACCCTTGCAAAAGCAGCCCTCACAGCAGGTGAAAAACCGTACGTGAGAGGCGCATCTTCAGCATCATCGGAAAGTGGCGCTCCTATGTACAGGACGCTATTCATTTCCGGTTCAAGTGCATTTGCTAATGGGGTGATAACTGAGAGTATGAGCAATGCAGCAATCCAAACCCCTCGCATATCTCAAAGGCCGCCAAGGTCCCAATTAGCACTTACCCCTTTCAGTGCCTATTCAATTACAATATTTTTGAAATCAAAAGGCCCGAATTATTCCTTAAATGCGGAGATTGAAGCATGTACTTCATCATCTTGCATCAAACGTCTCTGACTCTTCGCAACATCAAACAAATATGCCACCAAATCATCTGTAATTTCATAGCCATTTTTCTCCAACCAGTAAGTAATATTTGAACGCCCAGACATATGACCAATTCTAATCACTTGCTCAAGTCCGAAGTCAGCGGCAGGAACTCCTGAATAGACACGATCAGCAAGCCAATCGTCTCCTTTTCTCATAGCCTTAATGACTGCTGATGCATGCACACCAGTTCCAGTTTCGAATGCATCATCTCCAAAGACAGGATAATTGCGTGGTAGAGCTACTTCAACATATTCGTGAGCCTTTGCCATGTAGTCAGCAAGGAGGGTCAGGTCATTGTCAATTACTCCCATTAGTGAAAGATTGACTAGTGTTTGATCGAGTGGTGCATTTCCAGCCCTCTCCCCTACTCCAAGGGCGGTACCATGAATTACATCAGCGCCTGCTTCTACTGCCGCTAGATTATTTGCAACCCCCAAACCGCGGTCTTGGTGCCCATGCCAATTCACTTCGATATCTCGTCTTTTTACACCAGCATCTGGAATTACCTCATCTTGAATAAAAGATAGTAGTTGTCTGACTCCGTTGGGGGTGACATGGCCACAAGTATCGCAAACACATATCCTATCAGCCCCTAATTCAATTGCCCTAGTGTAGACTTGCTTTATTTCGTCTGGTTTTGAGCGAGTAGTGTCTTCAGTCACGAACATCACAGGTATGTCATTATCAACAGCGAAAGTTACTGCCTTCTCAGCGGTTGAAAGAATTCTATCCATTGTCCAATTCTCTGCAAATTGTCGTATAGGGGATGTACCAAGAAACGCACTGGCCTGAATTTGCATCTCATGTTTAGCCTGTAAATCTACCAATGGCTCAATGTCACTAACTACTGTTCGAACCGCACATCCTGGCCTGATTTGGAAATCATTTTCTCTTATTTCATTGAGCATTGAATCAATATGTCCTACATGGAAAGGCCCTGCTCCAGGTAGTCCAAGATCGACCTTCTGAATTCCCAGTTTTTCCATGAAATTTAGTAATTCCACCTTCTCTTCTATGGTTGGATTTCTTGCACTAGGGCTTTGTAGGCCGTCTCTTAGAGTTTCATCGTCAAACCATACCCCATGAGGATGATTTGAGTTATCACGCTTGAAATCGTAATTAATCAAATTCCAATCGTAAACGAGGTCGCTTTCCTGCATTTTCATCACCCAAGGTGGTTGCGCCGACCACATCGGCAGAACTTGAGAGGCGGGTCTTTCGTAAAGACTCAACGACTCATGATTTTGTCAATCTTCTAAGGTATGTGCTGAGATTTCATTATTTTTCTTAAGATTATAAATTTCACGTAGAGCAACAAACCCTAGGATAACTAAGCCAACATAGAAGGAAGCAGCGCAAATAACCATTGTAGCAAATAATAGTGCTAGATATCTCATGGATATAATGAACGAGTTGAAAGCGGTAGGAATGCGACCTTTTTCATCGCGACTCTCCATCAAATCAATATTCAGAACTGATTGGTTGTACCAAATTCCAAGAACTAATGCCCAAGCAAAGTATGTGGTTGAAATCGCCCATCCTTGACTCCAAACGTCTGAACGAGGGAAACCCCACATTATAGGATCGACAAACATCGCTGAAATACCAATTAGGAGTGCAGTGTAGACACGCATTTCTGAAATGGTATGTTTGCTTCCTTTGATGTTTGGGAGCATTGGTACTTTTGCCTCACCATATTCTTTGTCTCGAAATAGTGCCAACGCCCAGAAATGGGGAGGGGTCCATAGGAAAATGAGCATAAACATCAACCAAGGAAGGGCGGCTCCGAGATCTAGTGGTTGGGTGATGGATAACCCTTCTTCAGCAGCAGCCCAACCTATTAGTGGGGGTGTTGAACCAGCAATACCGCCAATTACGATATTTTGGCTTGTACGTCTCTTTAGCCAAATTGTGTAAATTACTACATAGAATACAATACTGAAAGCAGCCCAAAATGCAGCAACCTCATTTGCAGTTTCTATTAGCCAAATAGTCCCTATCACTGATAAAAAAATTCCGAACAACAAAGCGGTCCTACTGGTTAAATTTCCAGATGGTATTGGGCGTTCAGCTGTTCTACCCATATGTGGGTCAATATCAGCATCATACCACATATTGATTGCATTTGCTCCCCCGGCAGTAAGGAACCCGCCAACAAATACTACTATACATGTCCAAAGCGTTTCCAACGGAGCAAATCCATTACCTTGATGATATTCTAATAAATCGTGAATTAATACTGCAGAAATTGCTGTTACTTGTAACAATCCGATGACTACAGGTTTCATCAATGCAAAGAGGGCAACCGCTATTTGATTGCTCTTAATTTCGGGTGCCGCCTCTGCCATCTAATTACTTCGGGCCGCCCCTAATCTATGAATCACCCTGTTGACTTAGATTGCATATTGTAAATCCTAGCCCAAACAGAAGTACAGCACCGCTCGCAAAAATGAGATGGAATAGCGAAAGAATTTCAGGGAAATCCTGGCTTCCAGCAATTATCACGTATAGGGCACCAATTATGATGTTTAGAAGAAACGCTAGAATTCCAATTCCAAATATCGATTCAAGGTTTTTTGCCGTCATTCGTTCCTGTTTTTTGAAATCTAGAAAGCCTTTGATTATCCATGAACCAATCAGCAACACTGCAACACGATGAATCCAAGCCGCGAAAATCGAAATATTAGAAAAAATGTCAGGAATGAGAGTTCCTTGACATAGGGGCCAACCTTGCCACCAACCAACGCTACAACCTGCGTTGTAACCGCCGCCATCTCCTGTAGCAACCCAAACTCCTAGAAGGAGCACAGGTAGGGTTGAAATTGTTAAAACCGCCATATTTTTTTTCTCATCATTAGCAACTCTTTCGGGTAATTCTGCCCATTTAGGTAGCGTTCCAACGTCACGCCTCCAAATAAGCCACCACCAAATTAACCATCCAGTATATACTAAGGCTAATGTCAAATGAAGAACTACTGACAAAGAGTGGTTATCGAAAATTACCGTTATAGCACCAAGCGCCCCTTGAGAGACTACTATAATTAGGGCTAAGATGGCTGCTTTCCAGTTTTCATCAGACAATTCATCTCGCCTCATTCGTACAACAATCAAGCCACAAATGACAACTAAACCTGATGCTGTTGCCAACACTCTATGTAACCATTCAGTGAATATTTCAAAAGTAGTGTAGCGATGATTCTCTCCCCTAGAATCGTATTCTCCAGTAGAGTCATACCATGCTGTTTGTTCGTCTTGACTAACATCAAATCCTAACGTTCCGAAACACGTTGGCCAGTCAGGGCATGATTCGCCAGCATCATGGATTCTGACAAATCCTCCAGCAATTATGACAGTTATCGCCATTATTGCCAAAAGAAGTGGAATATCACATGCCCGAAGCAACTTGGCCATGTTCTTCCGCCATGGTAGCCGCTATATCAAGCAACGGCTACGAACATATTAGATGAGAGCCAACGGGGTGAAAATTATCTGCGCCATCTTGATTTTTTCAACATTTTCAAGTGTATCTTATAGTTCGTTTGCAGAAGAAGTTGAATCTCTAAATCCAGGTGAAGTGATACTAGTCCAAACAATGCCAATACACAATGGAACTGGTAATTCTTCAAACTCAGAATCACCACCCCATCTCATCGAATTATACACCGCGACTTGGTGTATCCCTTGCCGCACTGTTGAGTCAGAAGTTGATGAGTTAAATTCTTGGTGGCCGGCACTAGAGGTAGTTGCTTTACACCCCTCTCTAGAAAGTCCAGATGAATTGGCAACCAACACTAGTTCAGAAATTTACAATCGATATCAATTGGAAGGTTATCCAACATTGTTAGTTGATGGTCATTGGATATTAATTGGTGACGAGCAATCGGAAGATCTACAGACATTATTGACCAATTTGAGCGAGCAAAATTTACCATTAAATGGTAGTGCAACATTAACTTTTGATTGGCATTTGGAAAATGGAAATCTAACCCTAAACTGGTCGTTATCATCTCAACATGAAGTGATTATTGATTTTCTAGTGTCTGGTGACAATGTTGTATGGCCAAGAACCTCAAAACAGCTTGACAATGTTGTTATTGGTGGATTGACCAATCAAAGTCACGCTGGAACTGAATCGGTACTATTGGAAGGGTTATCTGAAGGCAACAACTCAATCACCGCAATTGTGCGTATTGCTGGAATTCCGCAACTTGAACCAGGATCAGAAAAGCCCCTCACTTCTGGATTATCGGATTCATGGCAGGAACCAGTAGAGGTTAGATCAATTTCTCCAAAGTCAATAGCCATATTTTCCATCCTGATTTTGATTCTAGCCATATTGCCAATGCGTCATACTTTACCAGTTCTTTTTAGGAGGCAAACGCCACATCAGAAGTCTTTAATTGAGACAAAATCGGATGATGAATAGGTGTTTCAAAACCCGAATGCCTTATGAGAGGGGCGCAGGTCGCCGCCACACAGACAAAGTCTGTGCGTGATAGATATGGTAAAGCCAAAGAGAGACCACACCCGTTTTGAGAAGGCACGAATCATAGGTTCTAGGGCCTTGCAGATTAGCATGGGAGCTCCACTACACGCAACCGAGGAGGAGTTGCGAGAGAAGTTCCGAGAGGAATTAGTATCACTCTACGGCGTTGATGAAGTAAACATTCGATTCGTTCTAGACCCTCTCAAGATTGCGACTCTTGAGTATGAGAGGCACCTCATTCCAATCGATGTAGATCCACATTTGGATTAATTGATTACACCGCTATGAGCATTGCCACGGCATTGCCACCACCTAGACATAGAGTGACTATTCCAAATCCACCTATCGCAGGCTTGTGATTAGAATCGTTTGATTTATCGCGTCTAAGAGCGTTAATCAAAGTCATCAAACATCTTGCTCCAGTTGCACCTAATGGGTGGCCGATTGCAATCGCCCCCCCGTGCGGATTGAATTTAAAACTCGGAATATTACAAGCAATCTGGATTGCACAGGAAGCGGCTGCGAAAGCTTCGTTGTGTTCTACAAAGGACAAATCATCCATGGTCATTTTATTACGCTCAAGTAACGTCTCAATTGCTGGAATGGGTGCAGCCATGACTCTAGCGGGCTCGACTCCCGATGTACAGTAATCGACTACATATGCTAGAATTTCCAAATTATTTGCAAGAGCCGCTTCTTCACTGGCAACCAGAACCGCCGCCGCACCGTCAGAGAGTTGTGAAGAGTTACCTGCTGTGATTTGCCCGTCTTCTGCAAACACGGGTGTCATATCCTCGAGCATTGATAAATCACCCTCGAGATTGTAGGCTCGATGCATTTTGGGATTAACACCCTCATCAAGTTCAAGTCCTGGTGTTTCAATGACCTCAAAATCCATCCATTTTTGATTCCATGCAACTGTTGCCTTTGAGTGAGAAAATGCAGCGAAACCATCCGCATCGTATCTAGGAATTTCAAATTCCTCCGCAACCGTTTCGCCAGTATTTCCCATGTGCTCGTCGTTGTAAACATCCCACAGACCGTCATGAACCATGGTGGATTTCATCTCGCCAAATTCTGATCGAGAGATTTTCTGGCCGAAATAGGGTGCATTGCTCATAGATTCCATTCCTCCTGCGATTATGACATCGTATTCGCCAGCACGGATGCTGTTCGCCGCCATCATGACTGCTTTCAATGATGAGCCACAGACCTTGTTAATCGTGGTTGCAGGCGTACTTATTGGAAGTCCTGCGCCTAATGCGACCTGTCGTGCCGGCGCCTGTCCAGTTCCAGCTTGGAGTACTTGTCCAAACAACACCTCATCGATGATTCCACTTGCAGGGTCAATTTCGGCACGCTCAAGCAATCCTTTGACCACATGAATTCCAAGTTCGACCGCAGAACGATCCGAAAGAGCGCCACGATATTTTCCAACAGGTGTTCTCGCAACTGCACAGATGACCGGGCTTCTAGGGCCTCGATATTCTCCATCATCTGACATCCAACCGCTTTGCATGTGCATCTCCTCGAATCAATTTTCTTCCCCAGCGAATCCGTAGAATGCTGAGTTTTGTAGTGCTGGTAGTGATTCCTTCTTGATTAGCAATGTCCTTACGGTCCATAAATCATTGAAAACACGATATTTGAGAGTTGCATCTAGATAATCAACTCCAGATGAACCACCGGTTCCAACTCTCCGCCCGATAATTCGTTCAACCATTCTAGCATGATGAGTACGGAAGAGAACCAATGCTTCCTCTAACTCAACCATCGTATCGATTAGGATTCTTGGCCATGTAAGTAGTGGTAGGCTACGGTATGATTCAATGAAAAGTAGGCCAGCACGAGCGCGTGAAATCTCATCACCAGGCATCAAGAATTCACGGGCGCCAAAGTTAGCAGATGCAAAACGTTTCTTCACTTCGTCAATGTTTTTCACGCCATGTTCGCTCATTCTTTTTACTGCTTGATCACCAATATTTTTGTGGGCAGTAAGATATTGTTCCACAAATTCAGAAACGACTTGGGAATCATTATCGTCGGATGCGAATGAGCCTTGGATAGGAGTTCTTTCCAGCCATTTAGATAGAATTTCTCCCAATGCTGGCATCGCTTCCTCGGCTTCAAGTCGCTTGAGTACCTCTGCATCTGCCCCTCCGTTTTCTGCAAGTTTCCTGAAGTGTCCTAGTGGGTCCATCTCATCTACACGTTGGCTCTGTTTCAAACCCAACAGCAATTCTAATTCTCGCATTTGGAATGATTCAAAACCAGATGCTGTCCCAAGGCCATCACGAAAAGCAAGGAAATCCTGCGGGGCTAGCGTCTCCATGACTCTCCATTGATCTGTCATCAATCTGAAAATTTCAGTGCATCTTTTCACATGATGTACAATTCGGGGTACATCGTCTTCAGGAAGCAACTTCTGCATTAGAAGAGCCCTTGCTGCACGGAGTTCAATCAAAATTAATCTGAACCATAGCTCAAATGATTGATGGACGATAATGAAATGCTGCTCATCATTTGTCAGTTTGGAATCATCACCTTGAAGAGAAAGTAATGTGTGTAAATCCAGATAGTCAGCGTAGGTCTTGCTATCGCTCATAATTTTGGGAAAGTGCGGTGGTATAACGATTTGTCGCCATTGAAATGTATTGATAATATATGATTTCAAGTAATTTTACTCCAATTATTAACAAAAATATGGAATCACCCTTTACCGAAAATAACGGGTATCAATGACCCCTCGGGCATATGAGGGACATGGGTAAGCCGAGTTTTGCATTTTTGCTTCTAAAAGAGCATCCTTACGGAAGGGAAATGCTAAGTCAAATCCTATCTGAAGGTTTTATTCCTACAATTATAATTAGTGAAGACAGCGAAATCGGGGATGAAGAAAGAGAAAAATTCCTAAAAAGAATTGAAGGGAATGAGATAGCGCTAACTATTGAAGAACAACTGGTAGAATTGGAAAGTCAAGGGAACAGCGTTAAGCACGTAACAGTACCAATACACAATTCTGAATATGTAATGCCACATATTGAAGACATTGATCTTGATTTGGTAGTCTTTGGTGGAACAAGAATAATTCGCGGAGAAATTCTAGATTACCCCAAAGATGGCGTAGTAAATAGTCACCCAGGCCTTCTGCCAGATTGTCGCGGTTCGGCAAGCCCTGCTTGGTCGGTCTATCACGACATACCCATTGGTTCATCTACACATTTCTGTGATAATGGAATTGATACTGGGGAATTACTTCTTACAAGAGAAGTTTCAGTAACCCGTGGAATGACTTACGAAGATTTGTGTTACGAGACTTTAGTTCTAGCAGGAGTGTTAATGAAAGAGGCATTAGTAGCCTATGAAGAAGGTAAATGGGGTGAAATGCGCCACCCGCAAGGTGAAAGCGAACACCCCACCTTCCGTAATGCACCCGAAGAGGTATTGGAGGTAGTGAGAGAAAAATTAAGTCAAGAAACATATGCTCACTATGTCAATTAATGGATGTGGAAAAATGGATGTAAAATCACCTTTAGCGTCTGATTCATTGAGTGGAAAACATGCTATTGTTTGTGGGGCTTCTTCGGGTATTGGTCGCTCCACCGCATTAACATTAGCGAAGGCTGGAGCAGATTTGACATTGATTTCGAGATCTGCTGAAAAATTAACCATCTTAGCTAACGAATGTCATGATTCGGGCTCCCCCAATGTGTTCGTCCTCCCAATCGATTTAGAAGATGGAAGAGCAATCGATGGTTTGTTGCCAAATCATATTGAAGAAAATGGGCCTGTACATATTCTAGTCAACAATGCTGCAGGGCCTCCATCAGGACCATTACTAGAGGCAAATGAGGAGGATTTTCTCAAACCATTACGCCGCCATCTCTTCGCATCTCAGAAAATGGTAGTTCATTGCTTACCAAGTATGGAAGGGGAAGGATATGGAAGGATAGTCAATATCATTTCCACATCAGTTCGCGAGCCCATAGCTAATCTTGGTGTCTCCAATACAGTAAGGGGTGCAATGGCGGGCTGGTCGAAGACTTTTGCAACCGAACTACCTACCTGCATTAGTATTAACAACATTTTACCAGGATTTACAGATACTGGGAGGCTGGACTCTTTGGCAAACCAAATTGCGGGAAAGCGAGACTGTTCTCCAGATGATGTTCGTTCCGATTGGATTGCAGGAGTTCCTGCTGGAAGGCTAATTGATCCAGCAGAAACTGCAGCTGCAATTGCCTTCCTATGCACCGAAGCAGGGGGCGCAATCCGAGGAGTCAGCCTAGCAGTTGACGGCGGAAGAATGCGCTCAATCTAAGGTGAGTAAATGGAATTTGACATATTCTTTTCAATTTCGCAAACCCCGGATTCAACGGGTTATTGTCCCGATGAGCAAACCATGTTTTCCAATTATTTAGATCAGTTGAAACTCGCAGATGAGCTTGGTTTTGGAATTGCTTGGATAGCACAATCTCATCTTTCAACAGAGACTCAAAAGAGTAATCGCAAACCTGTAATTCCTCACTGGGAGGGTGAAGTTGGACTTTGCACAGACTTTTTTCAATTAGCCACCTTGTCCTTTGCCGAAACAAAAAATATCGAAATTGGCTCTGCGGTTCTCTCGATTCTCGCAAATGGGGGGCCCATAGCTGTCTCAGAGCGCATTGGTAATTTCTGCGCTCTACAGCAGGTCCGAAATGATACACGTCGTCTTCACGTAGGTTTCTCAGCAGGTAGATTTCAATTCATGGCTGCACCCTATGGTGTGGTACCTAGGAATCAAATCGAAGAAGCGGCTTGGTCCGCACTAAGAGGGCAGATTTTCTGGGAAGCCTCTGAAATAATGCTAAGATTACTAAATGGCGAGTCTTTTTCCTCAGATTCTGTTAGAAAAACAACTCTCACCCGAGCGAACTTTCGTAGTGACGAAGATTGGGTAGAAGTCCAACAGGCAGCATTTTCACATCTCTCACTTGAAAAAATTCCTGAGAAAGTAGAAATTCCCAATCGATATTCATTTGAGGAAATTAAGTGCATCCCTCAAAATTGGGATCAAAGCCTGTTGAATCTTGTTTTGGGAAGTCATGAGCCAACTCTACAAGTTGAGGTTAATCGTTGGAGGCCAGTACAAGTTTTCAACCTCAGTATTACACAGCCAGAAATCATCGAGGAGACTCACAAGAGGATGACTGAGGCTTATCACGCTGATGGCGGCCCTTGGCAACGAAATATGATGCCAAGAACCTTGATGGTGTTCCTAAATGATGAAGCAGATCTTTCTCCAGAACAGTGCTCTTTAGCAGCTCATGAAGAAGCAGAAGCCACACTTAATTCATATTGGAATGCGCTTGAGGGTACGATTGATCCTTCAAAAGTCACCAAAGCAGCAAATAATGCAGTGATTGGAAACGTAGAAGAGGTGGCCGCTCAAATTAAAGAAAGATTTGACCCTAACGACCGTCTAATGTTATGGTTCGATTTCTTCCGTCATGATTCTGAAAGGGTCCAAAGAGACATGGCAGCCTTCATGGAAAAAGTAGCTAATATCGTAAATTAGGTGATTTAATGTCTAGAAAAAAGCCTTCATCTGTTTCACCAGGGAGGCCTGGTTCAGGAGTATACCCGACCACTCCGCTTGGAGAAGAACATGAAGGCATTCCTACAGGGAGGGATGTGGAATGGGAACCTCTAGTTGATTTTAGGCGTAATGATGTAAGTGAAAATACAATTCATGGAGCAGTTGCGTGGGCACATGGAAAAGAGGTAATACACTCTTTTGGTGGCAATGTCCTTTGCTATGGGCGCTCAATGATGAAACCACTTTTGATGAAAACATTTGTCGATGTACTTGACAATGAGTTATCTTGGGAACAAAAAGCGATATCTTGCTCATCTCATAATGGGGATACAGAACACGTTTCTACCGCTCAATCAATCCTTAGCGAATCTGAATGGGGATTAATGCAGTGCCCATTAGATGTCCCCCTAATTCAGTTTGGAAGACAAGTTAGGCGGCCAAGGAGGTGGTTCCACACATGTTCTGGCGAACATGCAGCAATTCTAAAGGCGCTTAGATTGAAAGGGATTAATCGAGCAGGATACACTCTTCCACAATCTGATTGGTTTCCTCTTTTCGTTGATGTTCTGAAAGGATTCCTTGGTCAGCCAGATTGGGAGCCAAAAAGAGTTGCAAGAGATGGTTGTGGGCTACCAACTGTATCCAATACCGTGAATGAATTGGCTGTTATGTTTGCAGGTCTAGCAGTTACAAAAGAAGATGATTGGATTTGGGAAGCGATGTGCAGAAATCCAGATTTAGTTGGAGGATTCAATCGTCTAGACTCAACCATTCTAAAAGCAGGAGAGGGCAAGGTTTTGGCAAAAGAAGGTGCTGACGGGTTGCTAGGACTCTCGGTAATTCACCCTGATTATCCTAAAGGACTTGGTATAACCATCAAAATCGCTCATGGTTGGAATGCACAGGCAACATGGTATGTAGCCAGGGCGGTTTTAGGGGTGCTTGGGATTGAACTACGTAATCCATATCCCCTTCATCGCCAAAAGGCTTTCATCGTTTCAGGAGTGGTCCCCCCAGATCTACTAGAGAATCTTGAATCAGTTGTTACCTGGGATGAATGGGATCCAGACAGTGACCGTTGGTATTATGATTGGCGCCAATACTCAGTAATGCCGGAGCGCCCCGATTAATCGAAAACCACGAGGCCTAACAATGGATAAAGAAGAAATTCCTGATTTGCTAAATTACATAGCAGGGGAATTCAATTCATCATTAAACGGAAAATGGATGGATGACATATCTCCAGCGACCGGGGTGCGAATAGCTAGAATTCCATGTTCTAACAAACAGGATATTGATGCCGCAGTATCTGCTGCTAGGGCAGCTTTACCAGAATGGTCAGCACTTACCCATGAGCAAAGGGCTGATTGGCTCGATAAGATTGCGAATGCAATGGAGGAACGATCAGAAGAAATCGCTCAATTAGAATCGCTGGATACTGGGAAACCAATTACACTTGCAAGAACTGTTGATGCAGCCCGCTCTGTAGCGAATTTCCGATTCTTTGCAGAATGCGTTAGGGAGTTTGTACCTGAAACTTTTGAGATGAATGATGCAACTAATCATGTATTATACAAACCTGTAGGAGTGGCAGGATTAATCACTCCTTGGAATCTTCCTTTGTATCTACTAAGTTGGAAGGTTGCGCCAGCCTTGGTAATGGGTAATACAGTCGTAGCCAAACCTTCAGAATTGACTCCAATGACTGCTAGTTTATTAGCAGAAATTATTGACGAAGTTGGGTTACCTAGTGGCGTTTTTAATTTGGTGCATGGGGCGGGTGAAGAAGCCGGAGCTCCGCTAACAAGCCACGATGACGTCGACTTGATTTCATTTACAGGGGGAACCGAAACGGGTTCTAGGGTAGCGTCAGCGGCATCATCCTCATTCAAAAAATTAAGTTTGGAATTAGGTGGGAAAAATGCAACTATTGTTTTTGCAGATTCTGATTTAGATAAAACGTTACCAGGTGTGCTAAGGGCTAGTTTTCTGAACCAAGGTCAAATTTGTCTTTGTGGTTCTCGAATATTGATTGAAGAGAGTATCTATGATGAATTTGTAGAGGGTCTAATTAATGCAACTAACTCCATGAAAATCGGGGACCCCTCCGATCCTGAAACAGATTTAGGTGCCTTAGTATCGCCTGAACATCTTGCAAAGGTAACAGGCTACATCTCACTTGCGCAAGATGAAGGTGGCAAGATTATTGCTGGCGGTTCTAAACCAGAGGGAATTCCAAACCAGTTTTCTGAAGGCAACTGGCTTTCACCCACAATTATTGACGGTCTATCTCCAGATAGTAGATGCTCGACTGAGGAAATTTTTGGCCCAGTAGTCACTTTACATGCCTTTGCGGACGAAAAAGAAGCATTGGAAATAGCCAACTCGACAAATTATGGGTTAGCAGGAAGTGTTTGGACTTCAGATTTAGAAAAAGGCCGCAGGATTGCTGAAGGGATAGATACTGGTATGGTTTGGATTAACACATGGTTGCACCGCGATTTGAGGGTGCCATTTGGAGGAATAAAACACTCCGGAGTTGGAAGAGAAGGTGGCCGTTGGAGTCTTTCGTTTTACTCTCATGCAGTCAATATTTGCCTCAAGCACGATTGAGCATTGAAATTGTAATCAACCTAACAATGATGAATAGGCCCCCCCTCGCAAACACGTTAGCATGGGTGAAATTGTCTTGGGCACACTTGCGCCTCATCCCCCTCATTTGGTCTATGCTGACAATCCTGAACAGAATGAACCACATTCAGAGGGTGGATGGGAGACTCTTCGTTGGGGATACCAAAGACTTGCAAGAAAACTAAAGAACATAGATTACGATGCGATTGTTATATTCACACCTCACTGGCAGACCTATATTGGTACTCATTTTCTAGGTCTTCCTAATTTCAAGTCCAAGTCGGTAGATCCGATATTTCCGAACCTTTTCCGTTATAATTACGATTTGGAAGTCGACGTAGAACTGTCTAATTCTATGCGCGAATTTGCAGCAGATGAAGGCATAATAACAAAAATGATGGAAAATCCTGATTTCAGAGTTGACTATGGTACAATCACATCGTGTCACCTTCTCAATCCTGAATGGGACAAACCAATAGTTGCTATTTCTAGCAATCGTAACCGCCATTACTATTCTGTAGAAGTTATGAACGAGCAGGCTACAGCACTTGGTAAGGCATGTCTTAAGGCAATAGAGGAGTCAGATAAGAAAGTTGTATTGGTTGCTAGTCACAGCCTCAGTCATAGGCACTTCGTAGAAGAGGCTCCTCTGCCCGAAGACATGAGTCGCGAACACATATACAATCACAGTCAGTATGTATGGGATATGAAGATAATAGAGTTGATGCGACAAGGTAAGATGCAAGAAGTAATTGATTTGATGCCAGAGTTCACTGAGCAGACAATGGCTGAAACTGAAGGCGGGGGTCTAACATGGTTGATGGCTGCCATGGGTTACCCCGATTATTCCGCTGAAATCTATGGATATCAATCAGTAATTGGGACAGGAAATGTGGTTGCAGCATGGGATCCAAACGAGTCCACAAGGGAGTTGGTATTGTGAGCGATAGCCCTGTTTTATTCGGATTTTACGTCCCTCCGCACCCCCATCCGCTTTTAGATCCAGATGGGAACGAAGGATACAGAAATCTAAGGGACGCTTTCGATACTGCTCGACAAAGAATTGACGAATCTGATGCTGACCTCATTCTAGTATACTCTACCACTTGGCCCTCAATTGTGGGGCATCAAATTCAAGCATATCCTGAACCAGAATGGACACACGTGGATGATGACTTTCATTTCTTAGGTAGCATGCCTTACAAATTTAATATGGATGTGGAATTTTCCAATGGGTACAAGGATGCTGCAGAAGCACGAGGTCTGCATGCTAGAACGGTATCTTACCATGGTTTCCCTATCGACACGGGCTCAGTTGTTGCACTAAGTCTTCTCAATCCCGACAACAGGATTCCAGCATGTATTGTCTCTTCGAATATCTATTCAAATCGTTCTGAGACTTTGGTTCTAGGTAAGGCTGCTAGAGATACATTGGAAGCTCAAGGTAAGAAAGCAGTAGTAGTTGTGGTATCTAGTCTTTCAAATAGAATGTTTACCGAGCACATCGATTCTAGTGAAGACAGAATTCATAGTTCTAAAGATGAGGATTGGAATCAGAAAATTTTGGAATTTTTTGCTGATGGAAGACTTGAGGATATTAGTCAATTAAGTAGAGATATTCATAATCAGATGCGAGTAAATAAAGTGGTCACTTACAAACCCGCCTGGTGGATGGCTGCTGCTATGGGTCAGCACAATAACTACCAAGGGGAAGTACTTGCGTACGGGGCTTTACATGGTGCAGGTGGTGCAGTAATACAAATGACTCCAACCAAGGGTTCAATCGGTGACAAAGAATTTGATGAGGATGATGTCGAAATATATTCAGGAGATAGAAATGTGCTTGACAAGGGGATGATTTGATGCCCTTAGAAGATGATGGACCTATTTTCTCAGACAATGCTCCAAAAGCAGTTGGTTCTTATCCTCATGCAAGAAAGGTCGGTGACCTAATTTTTGTATCAGGCACAGGGCCAAGACACCCCGTAACAAACGAAATAGTAGGTGGGGCAATTACTGATGAAAATGGCAACCCTACAGATTATGATATTAGGGCCCAAACTAAACAAGTCATTGAGAATATCAAATCAATTCTTGCAGAACAGAATTTGACTCTAGAAAATGTTGTAGATTGTCAATGTTTTCTAATTGATATGGATAGAGATTTCTCTGGGTATAATGAGGTGTATGGAGAATATTTCTCTGATATCCTTGCAACTAGAACAACTCTATCAGTGACCGCTCTCCCAACCCCTATTGCAGTTGAAATGAAAGTAATCGCGAAGTGCTAATTATAGTATAATTTGATGCCAATCTAATACCCCATCCGTCATGCTAATTTAGTGCGCCCCTCAGCCATTCCTAATGGCCGACACCTCAGATGACCTAGCCGCGTGGTTATCGGAATACAATTTAGATGAGATTACCATAGGTGTTGTCGCATCTCATTCATCTCTTCAGATTCTTCACGGAGCAAGGTCTGAAGGATTCAGAACTTTGGGGATTGCAGTAGGCGAGGGACGCCGAAAAATGTTCAAAGCATTTCCCGGTGCAGAACCAGATGAGTGGCTAATGCTCGATGATTATAATCAGATGCTAGACAAAGCAGAATGGTTTAGAGAACGCAATGTAATCATCATCCCCCATGGATCCTTAGTTGAGTATCTAGGTCCTGATAATTTCATTGACCTTCAAGTACCGACTTTTGGCAATCGCCGTATCCTAAAATGGGAGGCAGGTAGAGATACTCAACGAGATTGGTTGGAAATGGGTGGCTGTACGATGCCTAAATTGATTGATGATCCACATGATATCGATGGCCCAGTTATTGTCAAGTATGCAGGTGCTAAAGGTGGCCAGGGATATTTCGTGGCTAGAAATTTCAGAGATTTCCGTAGAAATGTTGACTTAGAGGAGAACTTCACTATTCAAGAATATATTCTAGGCACCCGTTATTACATGCAATTTTTCTACGATCCAATTTGTGACGATGGATACCAAGTTGAAGGAATTAAATCTAAGGAAGGACAAGAATTGGGTCGCTTGGAACTATTGACAATTGATCGCCGAGATGAGGCGAATGTAGATGAGTTCTACAAATTGGGTTCTTTGAGAGATTTACGAGATATGGGTTTGGAACCATCATTTGTTGTCACCGGTAATTCCGAAGTAGTTCTACGTGAATCACTTCTCCCTGAAGCATTTCGGCTTGGAGAAGGAGCGGTCGCTTCCTCCCTTGAACTTGAAGATGGAGCTAAAGGAATGATAGGCCCATTCTGCCTTGAGTGCATCGTAACAGACAAACTTGAATTCCGGGTATTCGAGGTTAGTGCTAGAATTGTTGCTGGAAGTAATGTTAGTATTGGGGGCTCCCCTTATATGAATATCAATGAGAATGATATGAGTGTGGGTAGGCGAGTTGCAAGATGCATTAGGAAGGCTACCGAAAAGGGACGGCTTGAAGACATACTTTCGTAATTTAACCAACCATCATTAAGAAGACGACTAAGAACAATATTACTCCAATCCATAATGGGGTAGTTGAAGGCTCTAACTTTTTAGATTCCTGAGTACCTGTCTTTCCTTCTAGGTATTGTCTAGATCCTGCGAATCCAATCAATGCAGGTAGGGCGGCGACAATTAGCCCTTGTAGATAGAACGCGAGATTCAATACGTTCGAATCTATTCCGCCACCATCACTAACTTTGAGAATAGTTAGGTCCCCTCCAGACTGGACCTCCATATACTCAGAACTGTACACATCACCATCGGATATCATTACTACAGTGTACTCTCCACTTTCTAGGGATGTTTCAATCTCTGAATCACCTTCGCCCCCAACAAAGACCAAGTCCTCTTCGGCACAATCATCGCCACAGTCTCCACTGTAGATTTCTATGAACAAGTCTTCAGGTATATCGTCGCCTTCTGCCTGAATCGTTACAGTTGCAGGCGGAGGAGGGGGGGCATTCTCGATGGAATCGATGGAACCAATAATTGCAGACTCGTAATATCTTAAAGCATCAAAATAATGCCCGCCTTGAGTGAGGAAGTTTGCATACCATAAATCCATAGTGAACGGATAAATTGCGTCGGGGTTAACGGCTATTGCCGCATCCAAATATTTCCGTGTAATATTCTCAACTATTCCATTACCCTCAGTCATAATCAATCCTCTTGCAACTGTATGTGTTGTTGAGTTGTATGGGTCTGTGTTGTTAAATGGGTCACTGGATTGTTGTTGTTGCGTGTTATTCCAATCATCACAATCACCAGTACCATTGATTTGATCACAATTGTCGTTATCGGATGGTTCGGTCCAATTATCAGGCAAACTAGTCGATTCGTTGATGCCAATATATGCAGTTCTTATTGAATCAAATGCATTATGAACGGTTGTTCTAATTTCATCGTAATTAATTGTAGCAATCTCTTGGCTTGGAGTAATTGGATATGATTGAATACAACTGGATCCACCTTCAGCATCACTTTGCCAACCAGGCCCAACCACTTCAAAGGGTGTTATTACTAATTCAATTTCCATTCCCATTCCAGAGGATTCCCATTCGCCGCCAACACCAGCTTGCTCATTGAGAGTTAAAGGCCACACGTAATTAGTTCCAACAGACAGGTTTTGACCTGGATTACTCCCAATTATTTCATCTTCGTAATCTTCACTCATACCTGCTTGGATCATTCTCTCAACTCCGTCTTTAACTCCCCAACCACCAGCAACTACGCCTTTAACCGTAATTGGTCCCGCAGCACCACCTGAGATGATTGTGCCAACAGTACCACCCCCTATGAAAACCAAACCACCCACTGTTTCACCAAAACCTATCAATGCTTGGACAACCCTTCTAGCAACCTCACCATCTTGTTCCGTAATATTGTAAGAGAAGTTTACTGTTTCGTTATCAGTACATTCAATGTGATTGTAAATTTCTTTATGCCCCATGTCTAATTCGTAGACGGTTCTTCCATCTACTACTACCTCTTCTGGGCTAATCTCCATCCACCCCTCTCCATCCATATTCCAACTGATGTCCGCAATTACGATGCTATTTCCATGATTCTCATGTTTCACTTCACTAACTAATAGAATTTCAGCAGATCCTCCGAATAGCCAGCTAAAGTATGGCACAGAGTCATCATAGTCTTCAGTTGAATACAATTTGTTAATGAATACTTGAACTCTAATTGGCGGGTCATTGGGTTCATCATAGTGAGCTTCTACTGGTTCAATTGGTGTGGTCAATGGACAGACCATTGTCACTAATAATATCATTATCATCATTAAACCGCGGCGGTAATAACCTTTCACATCTTCACCTTCTAAGGGGTTATGTAACGATATGGCAATAATTGTACCGGTATCTTCGTAGTTAAGATTCAATCAAGTTTTCTTCAATTATCTCAATATTTCCCGGAGGCAGGGAACCCAACACATCGTCTTGTGTAAGGCCAGTTGATTTAGCAATTTGATTGGCAAGTACCTCCTTCTTGGTATTCCCTGGACCGATTCTAACCCATCGATTGCACCACTTTGTGACCGCTTCATGAGTACCTGTTAATGGAAGCGGGATACCATTGACTACTGCCATCCCAATGGTCATCTCCATTTTCAAATCTCGTAACCAATTACGCTTTCCTCGTACAATCCATGCACCTCTAGCTAGCGCTTCGCCAGTTTCTGCAGTTTTGCTAACTTGCGTTGGTTCTACCCAAAATGCGGTTGCTGCGGCACCTCCAGATGACCATCCACGACTCCATACAACTGCCATGGATGCAGCGTCTTCAATAGTGGCCTTTTCAAAATTTTCAGCGTCAAAAGTTTGAGTCAATCTCAGAGCAGGCACACCATCAGGGATTCCGGGTAATGGGTGTGGGTCC